>DASVSW010000340.1:0-5594 GCA_036387895.1 Sphingomonas sp. | reverse complement strand
CGGGCTGGGGCGTCTCGCGGGCTAGCTGCGCTAGCCGCGTGCGCCCTGCGCCTGATGATGTCGGATCACCTCGTCGATGATGAAGCGCAGGAACTTCTCGGTGAACTCCGGGTCGAGCTCCGCCTCGGCCGCCAGGCGGCGCAGCCTCGCGATCTGCGCCTCCTCGCGGCCGGGATCGGCGGGCGGGAGACCGGCCGCCGCCTTGTGCCGCCCGACCGCCTGCGTCACCTTGAACCGTTCGGCGAGCAGGTGGACGAGCGCCGCGTCGATGTTGTCGATGCTCTTGCGATAGCCTCTCAGGCGTTCGTCGGGCATGGGCGCCTCCCCTCCGCCGCGCAGGGTGGGACGAAATGCCCACCCCCGCAAGGCTTGCCATGCATCGCGCGACCGGCCACATCGCCCCCACCGATGAGCGCCCCCCGTGTCCGCTAGCGTCCACCGCCTCCGCCCGAGCGAGCCGTCGCTGACGCCCATGATGGGCCTGGTGCAGGGCGACATGAACGCGGTGAACGCGGTCATCCTCGACCGGATGCAGTCCGAGATCCCGCTCATCCCCGAGCTCGCCGGGCACCTGATCGCCGGCGGCGGCAAGCGGATGCGGCCGATGCTCACCCTCGCGAGCACCAAGCTGATCGGCTACACGGGCACGCGCCATCACCGGCTGGCCGCCGCGGTGGAGTTCATCCACACCGCGACGCTTCTCCACGACGACGTAGTCGACGGATCGGACCTCCGCCGCGGCAAGCGCACCGCCAACATCATCTGGGGCAACCCGGCGAGCGTGCTGGTCGGCGATTTCCTGTTCAGCCGCTCCTTCGAGCTGATGGTCGAGGACGGCAGCCTCAAGGTGCTGAAGATCCTGTCCAACGCGTCCGCCGTGATCGCGGAGGGCGAGGTCAACCAGCTCACCGCCGCCAGGCAGGTCGACCTGCCGGAGGACCGCTATCTCGACATCATCGGCGCCAAGACCGCGTCGCTCTTCGCCGCCGCCTGCCGCATCGCCGCGGTCGTCGCCGAGCGCCCGGAGGCCGAGGAGGAGGCGCTGGACAGCTACGGCCGCAACCTCGGCGTCGCGTTCCAGCTCGTCGACGACGCGATCGACTACGTGTCCGACGCGGGCACCATGGGCAAGGACGCGGGCGACGACTTCCGCGAGGGCAAGATGACGCTGCCCGTCATCCTCGCCCACGCCCGCGGCGACGCCGAGGAGCGCAAGTTCTGGAAGGACGCCGTGGAGGGCCGCCGCGCGTCCGACGACGACTTCGCCCATGCGATCCGGCTCGTCCGCCGCACCCGCGCGGTCGACGACACGCTGGCCCGCGCGCGCCACTACGGCCAGCGCGCGATCGACGCCATCGCCGGCTTCGCCCCGGGTCGCGCGAAAGACGCGATGGTCGAGGCGGTCGAGTTCGCTACGTCGAGGGCGTACTAGCGGCCACGCCCGCTAGGGTGCGCGCCCGGCGCGCGACGCCCAGACCGGCCGGCGGGCGGCGTAGCCGACCCGTTCGACGTCACGACGGCGGCTTCGCCGTCGGCGCGTCCGAGGGCATGCTCCCCGACCCTTCCCGCACATTAACGCGAAGTAGTTTCCCGTTCACGCAACGCATGGCCGATCCGGTCGTTCAGCCACCCAGGTCTCCGAGTGCCAGGAGCTTGTGTATGCGTTTGCTCACCGTCGCGTTGACGATGCTGTTCCCCGTATCGTCGGCGCCGGCGCGTCCCCGCGCCTGATCCAGTGCCCGCGTAAAGCCAGGGCTAGTGCGCGTGGGCGTGCGTCGCCGCATGCGCATGGTCCTGGCCGCACGCGCCCATCCCCATCTGGCCCGTCTCCACCTGAAGCGTGGCGTGCCCGATCCCGAACCGGTCGTGCAGCATCTCGCGCGCCTGCGCCAGGAACGCGTCGCCCGGACAGCCGCCCGGCATCACCAGATGCGCGGTCAGCACGGGCTCGGTCGTCGACATCGGCCAGATGTGGAGGTCGTGGACGTGCGCGACGCCCGGCAAGGTGCGCAAGGACATGCGGACTTTGTCGTAGTCGAGGTCGCGCGGCACCGCCTGCAGCGCCATCTCGCCCGTCTCGCGCAGCAGCCCCGCCGTCTGCCAGAAGATCAGCCCCGCGATGACGAGGCACACCGCCGGGTCGATCCAGCTCAAGCCCGTGCGCCAGACGACCAGGCCCGACACGACCACCCCCGCCGACACCGCCGCGTCCGCCGCCATGTGGAGGAACGCGCCCCGCACGTTGACGTCGCCGTGCCGCCCCCGCGCGAACAGCCAGGCGGTGAAGCCGTTCACCAGGATGCCCACCGCCGCCACCGCCGCCACGGTCTGACCCATCACGGGCGCGGGCTCCGCGATCCGCCGCGTCGCCTCCAGCACGATCGCCCCGAGCGCCACGAGCAGCAGGAGCGAATTGATCATCGCCGCCAGGATGGTCGAACTCTTGAAGCCGTAGGTGAAGCGCTTGGTCGCCGGCCGCTTGGCGAGCGTCGCGCCGCCCCAGGCCACGCCCAGTCCCAGCACGTCCGACAGGTTGTGCCCCGCGTCCGCCAGCAGCGCGACCGACCCCGTCCAGAGCCCGGCGACGGCCTCCGCCACGACGTACAGGATGTTGAGCCCGATCCCCACCGCGAAAGCGGTCGAGAAGTCCGCGGGGCCGTGATGGTGGCCGTGACCGCCATGGCCGTGATGGTGATGAGCGCCCAAACCGTGCCTCCTCGATCGCCAGACTAGCCGATCGCGGAGGTCGGGGCGAGAGCGCCGGAAGGACGCGCCCGCGGAGCACGACATCGGAACCTGCCGGCGATCCCGTCCGGATCGGCGGTTCCGGCGACGGGCGACTCGCCAGCGAGCCGGAGTCGTCCTAGCGTCTCCCCTGCTCCCGCGATGTCGCGTGGCATCCATGCGAGGCGGCCCCATGAATCCCAGCAGGCGCAGGTTCCTTCTCGGCGCGACCTCGTCGGTCGCGCTCGTGGCGGTCGGCGCGTGCGGCGGGTCGTCTGGCGGCGGGGGCACGGGAGGTTCCGGGCCGACGCCGTCGCCGACGCCCCCGCCATCGCCTACGCCGAGCCCCACCCCGAGCCCGACGCCGACGCCGACATCCGCCACCACTCGCCTGGTCCTCTGGGGCGACAGCAGGACCCAGGGCATCGGCGACGTCTCCCCCGGCATCTTCTCCGACCTCCTGGCCGCGCTGATCCCGAGCGTGGCGGTCGTGAACGCCGGCGTCTCGGGCCAGACCGCGGCGGAGGTCGTGGCGCGGCAGGGAGGCGCGCCGACGCGCCTGACGCTTTCAGGCGGTGCGATCCCGACGAGCGGGCCGGTCGTCGTCGGCTCGGCTACGGTCAACATCTTCGCCTTCGCGCTCGATCCGAACGCGGCGGGCTCCTTCGAAGGGACGCTGGCGGGCGTCCGCGGGACCTACGCCGCCGACGGCGCGGGTCGCCAGACCTTCACGCGCGCAACGGCGGGGAGCGTGGTGCCCGTCGCGGCCGGCACGCCGTTCCTGACCTCGCTCGGCGAGGAGGCGCGCGACGACGCCATGTTCCTCTGCGTCGGCCGGAACGGCATCGAGACCGAGCGCGCGGAAGACGTCGTCGAGCTCACCCGGCTAGCCGTCGAGCACTTGTCCACCGCGGATCGCCGCCACGTCGTGGCCGGCGTGATGCCCGACCTCACCGCGACGATCGGCAGCGCGCAGCGGGCGCCCTATGACCGGTTGAACGCGCTTCTCCGGACGACCTGGGGGGCCGCGTTTCTCGATCTGGCGACCCCGCCGACCGACGCCGAGATGGCGGCGATCGGCTACGCGCCGAGCGCGGCGGACCGCTCCGACAGCGCGGCCGGGGTCTATCCGCGCGGCATGTTCCAGGACACGATCCATCTGCGCGCAGCGGGCCAGCGGATCTGGGCGGCGCGGGTCCGCGATCATCTGCGCGGGCGAGGCTATATCGCCGGCTGACGCCGTGCCGGTTCGAGCCCGGGCCGCCGCTCCACTGGCGAGGCGGTCCCGGAACGCCTATATCTTCATCATCGTACCGCTGGACCGAGGCGAGGTGCGACTGAGGGATGGCTTCCCCCGCTGAACCGGGAGCCGCCTATGATCCGCACGACCTCACCCCGATCGGACCGTTCCGACGTTTCACCGTCCGACGCGATCGGTCCCGTTGACCGCGCTCGACGTCCGGACCGGACGGCGTACGCCGGTTGGATGGTGCTGACGCCCGCGTCCGACCACCCCTACAAGGTCGTCATGACCTACGCGACGGGAGCGGACTCCGAGCATCCGGCCGGGTCCATGCTGCTGGGCGAAGCCTTCATCCGGACGATGCTGCCTCCCGCCCCGCCCAGGGACATGCTCCGCGACCACTTGAGCCAGGCCGATTACGGTCCGTCGTCCGACGGCGTCGGCGATCCGCCTGTTTAACCCGCTGGCGGAGCTCATCCGGAGGATACCCGATCCCCCGGACGTCGATCACAAGCTCCGGTCCTGTCCGATCGTGTCGGAGACGACGGCGTCCTCCTCGCGCCGCCCGCCTGCCTAGAGCGCGATCCGTCCGTCCTCGATCGCTTCCGCCGCGAACGGGAAAAGGATCTCGGGGTCGGGCCGTCCGACGCCCTCCAGCAGCTCGGGCGGGGCGACCCGCTCGAGCAGATGGCGCATGATGGCGAGCCGCGCCGGCTTTTTCGCATCGGCGCGCACCACGTGCCAGGGCGCCAGCGGCGTGTGCGTCCGCAACAACATCGTGTTCCGCGCTGCGGAGTATTCGTCCCATCTGTCCTGCGCGACCGCGTCCATGTCGGACACCTTGAGCGCTTTCAGCGGGTCCTCGCGGCGGGCGTCCAGGCGGCGTTTCTGCTCCGCCTTCGAGATGTCGAGCCAGAGCCTGACCAGCTTGACGCCGCTTTCGACCAGCATGCGCTCGAAGTCGGGCGCGTCGCGCAGGAACTCGGCCTGCTCGGTCGCGGTGGAGAAGTCCATCACCACTTCGACGCCCGCGCGGTTGTACCAGGATCGGTTGAAGATCACGAACTCGCCCGCGGACGGCAGATGCTGGACGTAGCGCTGGAACCACCATTGCGTCCGTTCGCGATCCGACGGCTTCGGCAGCGCCACCACGCGCGTGGCGCGCACCGACAGATGTTCGACGATGCGCTTGATCGCGCCGTCCTTGCCGGCTCCGTCGCGGCCTTCCAGCACGAGCACGATCCGGTCGCCCGTCCCCATCGCCGCCGCCTGGGTGCGCAGCAGCGCGATCTGCAGGGCCGACAGCTCGTCGGCGTAGCGCGGTCCGTCGTCGCTCATCGTCCTGCTCCTCGCCGGCGTGACGCGCCCGCCCCGCCGCAAACGCGGCTGACCCCATACGGGCCCAACCGGTGTCGCCGATCATCGTCGGACCGGGCTTCCGGGATAGGGGTCCGGACGTCCCGGCGGTCGGCCCGGGCGCCGCCGCGCATGGGGCTCGTGCGACTTGCCCGCCACAAGCGAGCCGCCTAGCTCCACCGCGATCCCGATGACGTCCGCGCTTCCCATCCACGCCGTGCTTCCCGATCTGCTCGCGACCTTGCGGGAGCGGACGAACGCCGTGCTCGTG
>DASVSW010000339.1:0-1777 GCA_036387895.1 Sphingomonas sp. | reverse complement strand
CCGGGGTTCAAGCTGCCGTTCTGAGCGCCAGGGCGCACGCGCCGAGCGAAGCTCGAAGCGAGACGCCTAAGCTCGGCCGACGAACGCGCGGCGTGAAACCGCGCGTGTCGATCGACGACGCGGCTTCGCCGCGGCGTGGCGTGGGGATGTCAGCCACTCACCCCCGCAAACACCGGTCCAGCCCCTCGCGCCGGACCACGCCCACCTGCCGCGCCAGCCTGTTCCCGTGCCGCCGCGTGAACCCGCCCGGGCTCACCGCGTCCCGCTTCTTCGGCAGCGGCAGCACCGCCGCGATCCGCCCCGCCTCGGTCGGCGACAGCCTGGCCGCGGAGTGCCCGAAGTAGCGCCGCGCCCCGGCCTCCGCGCCATAGGTGCCGATCCCGGTCTCCGCGACGTTCAGGTACACCTCCATGATCCGCCGCTTGCCCCAGATCAGCTCGATCAGCACGGTGAACCACGCCTCGAACGCTTTCCGCACATAGCCGCCGCCCTGCCACAGGAACGCGTTCTTCGCCGTCTGCTGGCTGATCGTCGACCCGCCGCGGATCCGTCGGCCCTTGGCGTTGCTCACCGCCGCTCCCGCGATCGCGCGGAAGTCGAACCCGTCATGGAGGCAGAAGCGCGAGTCCTCGCCCGCGATCGCCGCCCGCGCCATGTCGGGGTCGATCCGGTCGAGGCTCGTCCAGTCCTTGGTCACGCCGCGTCCGGCGAACAGGTCGCCCGCCATCGTCGCGGTGAACGGCACGGGCACGAAGCGGTAGATCAGGACCCACAGCAGCGAGACCGCGACGAACCAGAAGGCGGCCTTGAACAGGAGGCGGATGAAACGGAACATCGGCGAGCCTTAGCCGGATATGATCGCCCGCGCAGCAGCGACGCCCGTCTCGTACGCGCCGTGCGCCGTCGAGAAATCATGGGCCGAGCACGCCTCGCCCGCGAAGAAGATGCGCTCCTCCACCGGCTCGGCGAGCGCGCGCCGCCGCCCCGCGCGCGCGACCCGGGCATGGCTGTAGCTCCCGCCGATATACGGCTCCCGCCGCCATCGCGTCGTGACGACCGGCGTCAGCCGCGACCGCCAGTCGCTGCCCAACAACCCCACCAACTCCTCGATCGCGAACGCGGCCGCGTCGCCCTCCTCCAGCGCCTCCGCGCCGTCGCCGCCGAAAAAGCTCTCGAACACCGGCCACCCGAACGGCGACAGCCGATGGCTCGCGGTGACGGCGCTATGCGGGTTTCCGATCAGATGCTCGCCGGCGTCCCATTCGGGCCGGTCGACGTGCAGGAGCACTTTGTCCGCCAGCCCGAGCGGCAGGTCGGCGGCGGCGGCCTGCTTGTCGGGCAAGGGCGGGTCGAAGGCGAGCGCGCCGCTCGCCAGAACGGTGGTGGGCACCGCCACGACCACCCGCTCGGCTTCGATCGCACCCGTTGGCGTCTCCAGCCGCAGCGTCCGCCCGCGCCGGTCGACGCGCGTGACGGGCGTGTTCAGCCGCACCGGCACGTCGCCCGCATAGGACGCGACCAGCGTCCCATAACCCTCGCGCACGGCCCAATTGTCCTCCGTCGCGTGCTCCTCGTACGCCGCCCAGTCATGGAGCGACACGCGCTCCAGAGGCGCGCCGTTCACATAGCCGGATACGGCGTCGATCAACGGCCGCCAGCGCTCGTCGTCCGGGATGAAATCGGAGAGCGGCCGGTCCGGCCCGTCAACGGCCGCGAGCGCCGCCCGCTCCCAACGCTGCCATGTCTCGCCATACGCGGCGCGCTCGTCGGGCAGAAA
>DASVSW010000338.1:0-9800 GCA_036387895.1 Sphingomonas sp. | reverse complement strand
CGTAGCCGGCGAACACGACGGGCGCGGAGACGTCGATCGCCTCGCCCGCGGGCGCCGGGCGGAGCGTGTAGTCGGTGCCGAAGGCGAGCGGGGTCGCCTGGCCGCCGACCGCGACCGACATCGTCGGCTCGCCCGCGGGCTTGGCGACGACGAGGGGGACGGGCTGGAACCACGAGCCGTCGGCGCCGCCGGGCTGGAGGCCGGCCGCCATCATCCGCGCGGCGACGTACTCGGCGGCGACGTCGTAGTCGGCCGTGCCCGCCTCGCGGCCCTTGAGTGCGTCGGAGGCTAGGAAGGCGACATGCGCCTTGATCGCGGCTTGGTCGGGCGGGAGCTGCGCCTGCTGCTGCGTTTGGGCGACCGCAGGCGCGGTCGCGACGAGGAGGGCGGGGACGAGGGTGCGGAAGCTCAATTCAATCTCCTTCGATCCACCCCTCTCCCACCGGGAGAGGGGCAAGCCGCGTAGCGGCGCGGGGTGAGGGTGATGGGCGGATAAGGAAGGCGCATTCACCCTCACCCTTCCGCCGTGCGTTCCGCACGGCTCCCTCCCTCTCCCGACGGGAGAGGGATCATCTCGCCATCACGCCCTTGTAGAGCGTGCCGAAATAGTCGCCCTTGTTCCACACCGGGCGCTGGTCGGCGTCGGCGATCTCGCGGGCGATGGCGTAGTTGACCGAGACGAAGCGCGGGCCCTGGCTCCAGTCGATCGGGCCCGTCACTTCGTCGCAGGGCTTATGGTAGCAATCGGCGAAGAACCGGTCGTAGGCGGCCTTGCCCGGCCCCTTCTGGCCCGGCCACAGGAAGACCGACGGCACGCCCTTCTGCACGAAGCGGAAATGGTCGGAGCGGACGAAGATGCCCTGCTCCGGGATCGGGTCGGGCGACATGCCGACGCCCAGCTGCGACACGGCGCGGCGGACGATCGGGCCCAGCGTCGACCGGTCCGCGCCGAACACGATCATGTCCTCGAACCGGTAGGTCAGGATCGGCATGTCGAGGTTGACGTCGGCGACGATCGTCTCGGCGGGCACCGTCGGGTTGTTGACGAAGTAATCGGCGCCGATCAGCCCCTTCTCCTCGGCCGTGACCGCGAGGAACATGACGGTGCGGCGCGGCGGCTTCGGGTCGGCCTTGAAGCGCTTGGCTTCCTCGATCAGGCTAGCGATGCCCATGGCGTTGTCGAGCGCGCCGTTGTTGATCCGGTCGCCCTCCCCTGTCGGGTTCACGCCGATATGGTCGAGGTGCGCGGAGAGGACCACGACTTCCCGCGAGAGCTTGGGGTCGGCGCCGGGGATGAGGCCGACGACGTTGGAGGACTCGACGGGGGTGAGCGTCGTGCGCGTGGCGACGGCGAGCGTGCCCGCGGGCTCAAGCGGGCGGAAGCGGGCGTTTTCGTCCTTCGCCTGCTCGGCGACGCGCGCCCAGGCGGGGCCGAAGACCTTGGCCGCGCCCGCGAGGCTCAAGGTGCCGAGCTGCGGCGTGCCCGGCGCGTCGACCTTGCCCGTGCCGTCGGGCTTCGCCCAGGTATAACGCGGACGCGTCGCGGAGGCGGCGAGGCCGGAGAAGGGCCGGCGGTTGGCGGCGAGCGGGCTGTCGATCAGGATCATGCCGACGGCGCCCCGCGCTGCCGCCGCGACCGCCTTGGTGCCGGGCGTGCCGAAGAAGGCGCGCTCCTCGCCCTCGAAGCGGGCGGGCGCACCGCCGAACACGGCGACGATCTTGCCGCGGACGTCGACGCCCTCGAAGTCGCGATGGCCGTATCGCGGCGCGTCGATGCCCCAGCCGGCGAAGACGACGGGGGCGCTGACGTTCGTGGCCGTGGAGGTCGCGACGGGAAAGGGGATGAAATCCTGCCCGAAGACGAGCGGCTGCGCCCCGCCGCCGCGCGGCGTCCAGCCGGCCGTGCCCTGGCCGTCGAGCTTGTAGCCGAGCAGCGGCACGCGCTGGAGATAGCCGCCTTGGTCGCCCCCAGGCTTGAGGCCCGCGGCGAAGAACTGCGACGCGACGTATTGCGCGGCGATGTCGTATTCCGGCGAGCCCGCCTCGCGGCCTTTCATCGCGTCCGACGCAAGGAAGAGTATGTGCGACTTCATCGCGGCCTGGTCCTCGGGCAGCGGGGCGGTCGCGGCGGCGTTGCGCTGCGCGGGGGTCTGCTGGGGAGCGGCTGGCGCGGCTTGCGGCGCGTGGTCGTGGGCGAGCGCGACCGAAGAACAGGTCAGCGCGAGCGCGGGGAGCAGGCGGTACATCGGCATCCTTATCTTATCGCGTGTTGGCGGAGTAGCACACGGCAGCAAGCGCGCAAGCGCCGGGTGGCGTTCGGAATCCCGGCGTCTATATCGCGCGCCATGGACATCCAGAACGCGCCCGCCCTGCCAGCCGTTACGCGCCGCGAGGACTACGCCCCGCCCGAATGGACGGTCCCGGAGGTCGCGCTCGACTTCGACCTCGACCCCGAGCGCACGGTGGTGCGCGCGCGGCTGGAGGTCCGGCGGAACGGCGCGCATTCCGAGCCGCTGCGGCTCGACGGCGCGGGCCAGGAGATCGCGCGGGTGCTGGTCGACGGCGTCGCGGTGAACGACTGGCGGCTCGACGGCGAGCGGCTGGTCGTGCCGCTGACGGGCGACGCGCACGTCGTCGAGACGGAGGTCGCGATCGAGCCGGCCAAGAACACGCAGCTGATGGGGCTCTACGCGTCCGGCGGCATCCTCTGCACGCAATGCGAAGCGGAGGGGTTCCGGCGGATCACCTACTTCCCCGATCGCCCGGACGTGCTCAGCGTCTACCGCGTGCGGATGACGGCCGACGCCGAGCGCTTTCCCGTGCTGCTGGCGAACGGCGATCCCGTGGCACGGGGCGACGCGGACGACGGCAGGCAGTGGGCGGAGTGGCACGACCCCTTCCCCAAGCCGTCCTACCTGTTCGCGCTGGTGGCGGGCGACCTTCAGGCGAACGAGGGCGAGTTCGTCACCGCCTCGGGCCGGCCGGTGCGCTTGGGCATCTGGGTGCGCGCGAAGGACCTGGCGCGCACCGACCATGCGCTCCACGCGCTGAAGCTGTCCATGGCGTGGGACGAGCGCGTCTACGGCCGCGAGTACGATCTGGACGTGTTCAACATCGTCGCGGTGGACGACTTCAACTTCGGCGCGATGGAGAACAAGGGGCTGAACATCTTCAACAGCCGCTACATCCTCGCCGACCCGGACACCGCGACCGACTACGATTACGACGCCATCGCCGCGGTGGTGGCGCACGAGTATTTCCACAACTGGTCGGGCAACCGCGTCACCTGCCGCGACTGGTTCCAGCTGTCGCTGAAGGAGGGGTTCACCGTCTTCCGCGACCAGGGCTTCTCGGCGGACCAGGGCTCGGCGGCGGTCAACCGGATCGAGGGCGTGCGGGGGTTGCGCGCGTCGCAGTTTCCCGAGGACGCAGGCCCCCTGGCGCATCCCGTGCGACCGGAGAGCTATCTCGAGATCTCGAACTTCTACACCGCGACCATCTACAACAAGGGCGCGGAGCTCATCCGGATGATGGCGACCATGCTCGGGCCGCGGAAGTTCCGGGCGGCGTGCGACCTGTACTTCCAGCGGTTCGACGGCACGGCGGCGACCTGCGAGGACTACGTCGCCTGCATGGAGGAGGCGGGCGGCGTCGACCTGTCGCAGTTCCGCCTCTGGTATTCCCAGGCGGGAACGCCGCGCGTCCAGGCGTCGGTCGAGCATGAGGGCGGCCGCACCACGCTCAGGCTGGCGCAGCACGTGCCGCCGACGCCGGGGCAGCCGGTCAAGCAGGCGATGGTGATCCCGCTCAAGGTGAAGCTGTTCGGCGCGGAGACGGGCCGCGCCCTCACCGACGAGCGGCTGCTGCTGCTCCGCGATCCGGCCGAGACGGTGGTGTTCGACGGCGTCGGCGAGCGGCCGGTCCTGTCGATCAACCGCGGCTTCTCCGCGCCCGTGGTGATCGAGAGCGACCGGTCGGCGGCGGACCTGACCTTTCTGAGCGCGCATGACGACGATCCCTTCGCGCGCTACGAGGCGATGCAGCAGCTGATGCTCGACACGCTCGTCGCGGACGCGCTGGGCGGCGACCGGTCCAACCGCGACGCGGTGGTCGCGGCGGTGGCGAACACGCTGGACGAGGCGGGCGCCGACCCCGCCTTCGTCGCCGAAGCCGTGCTGCTGCCGTCGGAGAGCTTCGTCGGCGACCAGCTCACCGTCGTCGATCCGGAGGCGATCCATGCGGCGCGCGAGGGGCTGCGCCGCGCGCTGGGCGAGCGGCTGGCCGAGCGGTGGCGCGCGGTCTACGAAGGCGAGCGCGCGCCTTACGCCTATACGCCCGAGGCGAAGGGGCTGCGGCGGTTGCGCAACGTGGCGCTGGGCTATCTCGCGGCGAGCGGGAGCGGCGACGCGGACAAGCTGGCCTTCACGCAGTTCGAGCTGGCGGACAACATGACCGACCGCATGGGCGCGCTGACGACGCTGGCGAACGGGACCTCGCCCTTACGCGACGCGGCGCTCGCCCGCTTCTACGAGCGGTACCGCGACAACGGGCTGGTGCTCGACAAGTGGTTCCAGACCCAGGCGCTATCGTCGCGCGACGACACGGGGGCTCAGGTCGCGGCGCTGGCGCGGCACCCGGACTTCACGCTCGCCAACCCCAACCGGGTGCGGTCCCTCTTGGGCGCGTTCGGGGTGAACCAGCGGGCGTTCAACGCGGCCTCGGGCGAGGGCTACCGCTTCCTGGCGGAGCAGTTGGTGGCGCTCGACCGCTTGAACCCGCAGACGGCGGCCAAGCTGCTGCCGCCGCTGGGGCGCTGGCGGCGGTTCGACGGCGGCCGGGCGGCGCTGATGCGCGCCGAGCTGGAGCGGATCGTGGCGACGCCGGGGTTGAGCAAGGACCTGTTCGAGCAGGCGTCGAAGTCGCTGGAGGGCTGAGCCTCCTGCCCCTCTCCCCTCGGGAGAGGGGCAAGCCTGCACAGCAGGCGCGGGGTGGGCGTGAGATGCGGGTCGGCGGGATCGTCACCCTCACCCTTCCCACTCGGCTGCGCCGAGCGGGCCCAGCATCGGGTCGGTCATGCCCCCGGCATGACCTGAACAGCGCGGGGCGCTGTTCACCCGATGCTCCTCTCCCGATGGGAGAGGGAGGAGGTCAGAACAGCCGCGCGCCGTCCGGCACGCGCGCGTCGGGGGCGAACAGGACCACCCTGCCCTCCTCGTCCGGGAAACCGAGCGTCAGCACCTCCGAGACCGTCGGCCCGATCTGGCGCGGGGGGAAGTTCACCACGGCGGCGACCTGGCGGCCGATCAGCTCGTGCGGTGCGTAGCGCGCGGCGATCTGGGCGGCGGAGCGCTTCCGGCCCACGCCCGGGCCGAAGTCGATCACGAGCTTGATCGAGGGCTTGCGCGCTTCCGGAAAAGGCTCGGCGGAGACGATCGTGCCGACGCGGATGTCGACCGCCAGGAAATCGTCGAACGCGATCTCGCTCGCGGGCGGAGCGGCGGGGTCGTGGAGGAGGTGCATCAGAAATCCACGAGGGCGTAGTGCGGCGAGGGGCCGATCACCTCCATCCGCTCGGCGAGCAGCGGACGGAAGCTGGGGCGGCTCTTCAGGCCCATGTACCAGCGCTGCGTCTGCTCATGGCCTTTCCAGTCGATGCCGCCGAGATAGTCGACGACCGAGATCTGCGCGGCGGCCGCTAGGTCGGCGAGGCTGAGCGTCGCGCCCCCCATCCAGTTGCGGTGGTCGAGCAGGTAGTCGGTGTAGTCGAGATGGCCGACCGCGGCCTTCATCGACTCGCGCAGCGCCTTGGCGTCGGGCGCGGCGCGGTGGGCGAGGCGCTTCACCATGCGCTCGTGGAGGAGCGGACCGGTCACCTCCTGGTAGAATTGCGTGTCGAACCAGCTGACCAGCCGCCGGATCTCCGCGCGCTGAACCGCGGTGCCGTTGATCAGGTGCGTCTTGTCGACCGTCTCCTCGAAGTATTCGCAGATCGCCTGGCTGTCGATGAGCCGGACCCCGCGCGTGTCGTCCACCATGACGGGCGTCTGGCCCGCGGGGTTCATGTCGAGGAACTCGTCGCGCCGGACCCAGGGCGATTCGCGGACGAGCTCGTAGCCTACTCCTTTCTCGCCGAGCAGGAGCCGGACCTTGCGCGAGAAGGGACAAAGGGGGAACTGGTAGAGTTGCCACATGCCGCCCGTGTTAGGGACGGCGCGGGCGCGACGGAAGGGCGGACGAGCGGATGGACGGGCGAATGATGGCGGAGGGGCGATGACGGCGATCCTGTCGCTGCTCGCGGCGGCGGCGCTGGCGCTCTACGGCGGCGGCGGCGCGTGGCTTGTCGCGGCGGCGGTCGTGGCGGCGGTGGCGGGGACGACGTTCCCCGACCTCGACCAGCTGCTGCCGATCGGGCACCGGAGCGCGCTGACGCATGGCGTGCTGCCGGTGGTGGCGCTGGCGGCGTACGACCGGCGCTTGTGGCCGGTGGCGGCGGGCCTGGGGCTGGGGCTCGGGCTGCACCTGGCGGCGGACCTGTTCCCGAACGGGATGCGCGGATACGCGACGATCAAGCTGCCGCTGCTGGGGTCGATCGGGGCGGGACCGTCATACCTGTGGATCGCGACGAACGCCGCGCTTTGCCTGGGCGGCGGGGCGTGGATGCTGGGGCATGTGGCGAGCCGGCAGGTAGCGGGCGCGACGCTGGCGGCGGTGGGGGTGTACGGGGTGGCGTACCTGCTGCGCACCGACGGGGGCTGGTGGGCGCTAGCCATGTTCGCGGGGCTGGGGTGGCTGGCGCTGCGGTAGGGGGAGCTGTGTCGGATCATCTCGGCGCGCATCATATTAGATCCGGCGCCCACCCCGGCGAAGGCCGGGGCCCAGTGTCTACCGTCGAACCGTGACCGCCCGTCGAGCGAAGCGCGCGCAGCCTGGGCCCCGGCCTTCGCCCGGGTGGGGCTGAAAGTGACGACCTTTCCACGATGCGAGGTGGAAAGCTGTCATCTCCGGGGCGGGTCCGCCCTCCCCCTCGTCACCCCAGCGCACGCTGGGGTCGCCCGCCGGGAGAGCGCATCCGGTCCGGACCGGGCGATCCCAGCTTTCGCTGGGATGACGGGATCGGGGCTGACGCTGAGAAAGAGCCGCCGTCAGGATCGGACTGACTGATCCGGCGTAGTCGCACAGGCGGAGTGCTGTCACGCCCAGACGGCGTGGATGATCCGGCTGCTTTGCATCGCGAGCAGGTAGTGCTCCTGATCCGCTCAAGCGCAAGGGCGCATCGCCCGTCGCGACTGCCCCTCCACCACCGCCCCTTCCCCGAGCAGAGCTCGGGCAGGATCAGGAGGGTTACTCCGCCGCGACCAGCTCCGCCGCGTCGTCGAGCGGGTGCTCGAGCCGGCTCAACATCTCCTTCGGCACCACCTGCCAGAAGCGCTCCAGCGCGCGGGGCCAGTCGTCGAGGAGGCCGCGGGCCCATTTGCTGTCGGTGGCGGCGGCATGGGCTTCGACGAGGTCGCGCAAGGTCCGCTCCCAATGGGCGGAGCGGAGGCGGTCCCAGGTGAGGGTGTCGCCGTTGGCGCGGCGGTCGAAGGCGCCGTCGGCGTCGTAGGCGAAGGCCATGCCGCCGGTCATGCCCGCGCCGAAATTGCGGCCGACCGCGCCGAGTACGACCGCGACGCCGCCGGTCATGTACTCGCAGCCGTTGGCGCCGCAGCCCTCGACGACCACCGTCGCGCCCGAGTTCCTGACCGCGAAGCGCTCGCCGGCGCGGCCGGCGGCGAAGAGGCGGCCGCTGGTGGCGCCGTAGAGGACGGTGTTGCCGATGATCGTGTTGTCCTGGCTCGCGAGCGGGCTCGACACGGCGGGGCGGACCACGATCGTGCCGCCCGACAGGCCCTTCCCGACATAGTCGTTGGCGTCGCCGAACACCTCCAGCCGGACGCCGCGCACCAGGAACGCGCCTAGCGACTGGCCCGCGCTGCCGCGGAGGCGGATGGTGACATGACCGTCGGCGAGCCGGTCCGAGCCGAAGCGCCGCACGATTTCGGAGGACAGGCGCGTGCCGACGGCGCGATGGGTGTTCCGAACCGAGTAGGCGAGCTGCATCTTCTCGCCCCGTTCGAAGACATGGGCGGCGTCCTTGATGATCTGAGCGTCCAGCCCATCCGGCACGTCGTTGCGAAAGGTGGACAGGCTGAAGCGGCGCTCGGCGTCGGTGGCGTCGACCTTGGCGAGGATGGGGTTCAAGTCGAGGTCGTCGAGATGCTCGGCGCCGCGGCTGACCTGGCGGAGCAGCTCGGTGCGGCCGATCACCTCGTCCAGGCTGCGGCAGCCGAGGCGGGCGAGGATGTCGCGCACCTCTTCGGCGATGAAGGTCATGAGGTTGATGACCTTCTCCGGGGAGCCGGTGAACTTGGCGCGGAGCTTGGGGTCCTGCGTGCAGACGCCGACGGGGCAGGTGTTGGAATGGCACTGGCGCACCATGATGCAGCCCATCGCGACAAGGCTGAGCGTGCCGATGCCGAACTCCTCCGCGCCCAGGATCGCGGCGACGACGATGTCGCGGCCGGTCTTGAGGCCGCCGTCGGCGCGAAGGCGCACGCGGCCGCGCAGGCCATTCAGCGTCAGGACCTGGTTCACCTCGCTGAGCCCCATCTCCCAGGGGGTGCCGGCGTATTTGATCGAGGTCTGAGGGCTCGCGCCCGTGCCGCCGACATGGCCGGAGACGAGGATGACGTCGGCATGCGCCTTGGCGACGCCGGCCGCGACGGTGCCGATGCCGGCGCACGACACGAGCTTGACGCAGACGCGCGCGCGCGGGTTGATCTGCTTCAGGTCGTAGATGAGCTGCGCCAGGTCCTCGATCGAGTAGATGTCGTGGTGCGGCGGCGGGCTGATGAGCGACACGCCCGGCGTCGCGTGGCGGAGCTTGGCGATGTACTCGGTCACCTTGAAGCCGGGGAGCTGGCCGCCCTCGCCGGGCTTCGCCCCTTGCGCGACCTTGATCTCGATCTCCTCGCAGGCGTTGAGGTACTCGGCGGTGACGCCGAAGCGGCCGGACGCGATCTGCTTGATGACGGAGTTGGCGTTGTCGCCGTTGGCGCGGGGCGCGTAGCGTTCGACGTCCTCGCCGCCCTCGCCCGACACGGCTTTCGCGCCGATGCGGTTCATCGCGATGGCGAGCGTCTCGTGCGCTTCGGGCGAGAGCGCGCCGAGGCTCATGCCCGGCGTGACGAAGCGCTTCCGGATCTCGGTGATCGCCTCGACCTGATCGACGGGGACGCCCTCGGCGGGATAGTTGAACTGGAGGAGGTCGCGCAGGTAGACGGGCGGTAGATCGGCGACGCCGCGGCTGAACTGGAGGTACGCCTGATAGCTGTCGGTCGCGACCGACGTCTGAAGGAGGTGCATCGCTTGCGCCGACCAGGCGTGCGTCTCCTGGCCCAGACGCTGGCGGTAGAAGCCGCCGATCGGCAGGTGCGCCACGGCCTCGTCGAACGCGGCGTCGTGGCGGAGCTTGGCGTTCAGGTGGAGCGAGGCGTAGCCTTCGCCTGAGATCTTGGCGGGCATGCCGGGGAACAGGTCGTTGACCAGCGAACGGCTCAAGCCCACCGCCTCGAAATTGTAGCCGCCGCGGTAGGACGAGATCACCGCGATGCCCATCTTGGACATGATCTTGAGCAGGCCCTCCTCGATCGCGGTGCGGTGGCGGGCGAGGCACTGGTCGAGGCTGAGGTCGCCGAACAGGCCGCGGGCGTGGCGGTCGGCGATGGCGGCTTCCGTCAGATAGGCGTTCACGGTGGTCG
>DASVSW010000337.1:0-3177 GCA_036387895.1 Sphingomonas sp. | reverse complement strand
CCCTTCGCTCCCGACACGCGAGCACCGCCGCCCGAAGGTGACGGAAAACATCGCTCCATCGATTCAAGGTCGTCAACTTCGGCGCGTCCACCCGGCCCGGCTCGCCGCCCCGATCTTCCACCGCTTCCTCGACCGCCTCGACGCCGGGCTCGAGTCGGGCGCGATCGACGCGCATCTGCCGGACGGCACGCGCCGCCTGCTCGGCGGGCGGAGCGACGGCCCCGTGCCGGTCGTCCATCTCCATCGCTGGCGCGCGCTGATCAGGCTCGGCCTCGCCGGCTCGGTCGGCTGGTACGAGGGCTGGGCGGCGGGCGACTGGTCCAGTCCCGATCCCGTGCCGCTGTTCGACCTGTTCATGCGCAACCGGGTCAGCTTAGGGAACGCCGCCCGCGCCGAAGGACCGGTCCGGCGAAGCTTACGCCTCTGGCACAAGCGCCGCGCCAACAACCCGCGCAATGCCCGCCGCAACATCGAGGCGCATTACGACCTCGGCAACGACTTCTACCGCCTCTGGCTCGACGCGACCAAGACCTACTCCGCTGCGATGTTCGCGGATGCCCACGAGCCGCTTGAGCGGGCGCAGCGCCGCAAGCTCCAGGCGGTCCTCGACCGCACCGCCACCAAGCCCGGAGACCGCATCCTCGAGATCGGCTGCGGTTGGGGCGGCTTTGCCCGCCTCGCCAGCGAGCAGGGCAGGGTCGTCCACGGCCTGACGCTGTCGACCGAGCAGAAGGCGCATGTCGACGCGCTGGCGCTCCCGAACGTAACCGTCTCGCTAGAGGACTATCGCTCCGTCCAAAGCGAGTACGACGCGGTCGCCAGCATCGAAATGGTCGAGGCCGTCGGCCAGGAATATTGGCCCGCCTATCTCGACACGCTGGCCCGCGTCCTGAAGGCCGGCGGCCGCGCCGCGATCCAGTTCATCTCGATCGCCGACGACGTCTTTCCCGCCTACGCCGCGTCGGCTGACTTCATCCAGCGCTACGTCTTTCCCGGCGGCATGCTCCTGTCGCAGAGCCGCTTCCGCGCGCTCGCCGAGCAGCGCGGTCTGGAATGGCGCGATCAGGTCGATTTCGGCCAGGACTACGCCGAGACGCTCCGCCGTTGGCGCGAGGCGTTCGACGCCGCGGAGCTCCCGGCCCGCTACGACGAGCGGTTCCGGCGGCTATGGCGCTACTATCTGCAATATTGCGAGGGCGGTTTCCGCGGCGCTGGCATCGACGTCCACCAGGTCACGCTCGTCAAGCGTTGACCCGCTCGAACGCGCCCTGCTCGAAGCCGCCGACCGCCAGCTCGACGATCCGCTCGGCCACCACTTCCGGTGGCTTGACCGAGTTTGGATCCTCGCCCGGATAGGCCCGCTCGCGCATCTTGGTCCGCGTGGCGCCCGGATCGAGGATCGCGGTCCGGACGCGGCTGATCTCGCCCACCTCGTCGCCATAGGTCAGCACGAGGTTCTCGAACGCCGCCTTGGACGCGCCGTACGCCCCCCAATAGGCCCGCGGCTTGCGCCCGACAGACGAGGTGACCCCGATGACCCGCGCGCCCTCCGACCGCCGCAGCATCGGGTCGAACGCCGCCAGCATCGCCAGCTGCGCGCTGACGTTGAGCGTCAGCACCTTGGCGAACTCCTTCGGGTCGATCGCCGAAACGGCGGCCAGGCTGCCCAGCGTCGCCGCGTTCAGCACCAGCACGTCGAGCGACTTCCACCGCTCGCCGACCGCGACCGCCAGTTTGGCAATGGCGTCGGTCTGCGTCAGGTCGAGCGGCGCGATCGTCGCCGACCCGCCCGCGTCGAAGATCGTCTGCTCCACCTGCTCCAGCCCGGCGGCGGTGCGCGCGGTCACCACCACGTGGGCGCCGCGCGCCGCCAGCGCGATCGCCGTCGCCGCGCCGATGCCGCGGCTGGCGCCCGTCACCAGCGCCAGCTTGCCGTCCAGTTCCTTCATGCGTCAGTTCACCCGTTCGGCCAGCATCGAGAACTGGTCGACCTGCTCCACCTCGTCCTGATCGGTCAGCGTGGTGGGATAATCGCCCGTGAAGCAGGCGTCGCAGTGGCTCGGCCGGATGTCCGCGCGCTTCGCCTCGCCCAGCGCCTTGTAGAGGCCGTCGATCGAGACGAACGCCAGGCTGTCGGCGTGGATGAAGTCGGTCATCCCGCCCACGTCCAGCTTGGCCGCGAGCAGCTTGGTCCGCTCCGGCGTGTCGACGCCGTAGAAGCAGCTATGCCGCGTCGGCGGGCTCGCGACCCGCAGATGGACCTCCGCCGCGCCCGCGTCGCGCATCATCTGCACGATCTTGAGGCTGGTCGTCCCGCGCACGATCGAGTCGTCCACCAGCACGACCCGCTTGCCCTTGATCAGCGCGCGGTTCGCGTTGTGCTTCAGCTTGACGCCGAGGTGCCGGACCTTGTCGCCCGGCTGGATGAAGGTGCGGCCGACGTAATGCGACCGGATGATCCCGAGCTCGAAGGGGATGCCCGATTCCTGCGCGTAGCCGATCGCCGCCGGCACCCCCGAATCGGGCACCGGGATGACGAGGTCGGCCTCGACCGGCGCCTCGCGCGCGAGCTCGGCGCCGATCGCCTTGCGGACGTCGTAGACGGACAGCTCGTCGACGATCGAATCGGGTCTGGAGAAATACACCCATTCGAAGATGCAGGGCCGCGGGTTGAGCGGCGCGAACGGCTTGATCGACCGCACCTGGCCGTTCTGCACGATGACCAGCTCGCCGGGCTCGACCGCGCGCTCGAACTCCGCGCCGACCACATCGAAGGCGACCGACTCGGACGCGAAGATCACCGCGTCGTCCAGCCTGCCCATTACCAGCGGCCGGATGCCTAGCGGGTCGCGGCACGCGATCATGCCCTCCGGCGTCATCACGACGAGCGAGTAGGCCCCCTCGATCCGCTTTAGCGCGTCGATGAACCGGTCGAGAAGGGTCCGGTAGCTCGACGTCGCGACGAGGGGGATGATCACCTCCGTGTCGCTCGTCGACTGGGAGATCGCGCCCCGGCGGACGAGCTCGCGGCGGAGCTTGGCGGCGTTGGACAGGTTGCCGTTATGCGCCACCGCGAACCCGCCCGACTGCAACTCGGCGTAGAGCGGTTGGACGTTGCGCAGCGCCGTGTCGCCCGTCGTCGCGTAGCGGACATGGCCCGCCGCGACGGTGCCGGGC
>DASVSW010000336.1:0-1631 GCA_036387895.1 Sphingomonas sp. | reverse complement strand
CCCGCGACGCGGTCCAGCGGGTGCCCACTGCCGACCGCGCAGCCGTGGGCGCCATGCTGCGGGCGGCAGGGGTGCTCGACCTTGTCATCCCGCGCGGGGGCAAGGGACTGGTCGCGCGCGTCCAGGCGGAGGCGCGGGTGCCCGTGCTGGCGCATCTCGACGGCAACAACCACGTCTTCGTCCACGCCTCCGCCGACCCGGCGATGGCGGAGCTGGTCGTGCTCGACGCCAAGCTCCGGCGGACGGGCGTGTGCGGCGCGATGGAGACGCTGCTCATCGACCGCGCCTATCCGTACGGACGATCGCTCCTGGAACGGCTGGTCGCGGCGGGTTGCGAGGTGCGGGGTGACGACGCCGCGCGGGCCCTGCTCCCCGGCCTGGCCGTCGCGGGCGATACGGACTGGGACACCGAGTATCTCGACGCGGTCGCCGCCGTCGCCATCGTGGACGGCGTCGACGGCGCGGTTGCGCATATCGCCCGCCACGGGTCGCACCATACGGACGCGATCGTCGCCGCGGACGAGGCGGCGGCCGAGCGCTTCCTGACCGCGGTCGACTCGGCGATCGTACTGTGGAACGCGTCCACCCAGTTCGCCGACGGCGGCGAGTTCGGTCTGGGCGCGGAGATCGGCATCGCCACCGGCCGCCTTCATGCCCGCGGCCCCGTGGCGCTGGAGGGGCTGACGACGTACAAATGGGTGGGACGCGGGATGGGCCAGATCCGCGGGTGAAACGCGTCGGCCTTCTCGGCGGGTCGTTCAACCCGGCGCATCGCGGGCACCGGCGGATCACGCTAGGCGCGATCCGCGCGCTGGGGCTGAACGAGGTCTGGTGGCTAGTTTCGCCGGGCAATCCGTTGAAGGCGGGGGCGTCCGACATGGCGCCGCTCGCCGCGCGGTTGGCGTCCGCGGCGCGGATGGCGCGGCGCGCGCCGATCCGCGCGACCGCGATCGAAGCGCGGCTGGGCACGCGTTATACCGTGGACACGATCCGCGCGCTGAAGCGTCGCCACCCCCGCACGCGCTTCGTCTGGATCATGGGCGCGGACAATCTGGCGCAGTTCCATCGCTGGCGGGATTGGCGCGGGCTGGCGCGCGAAGTCGCGATTGCGGTGGTGGCGCGTCCGGGGTATAACGCCGACGCTCTCGCGGGTCCGGCGATGGGCTGGCTCAGGCGCTCCGTCCGGCGCGCCGGTCAAAGCGACGGATGGACCGAGTGGAGATTGCCGGCCCTCGTGCTGCTGCGCTTCCGCCCCGACCCGACCTCCGCCACATCCATCCGTGCGGCCGATCCGCACTGGCATCGTCGTCCGGCGATCGCCCCTTCCACCCAGATCTAGGAGCCGTTTTGCCCACCACGTCACCCGCCGATCCCGCACCCGCCGACCAGGTCGACGCGCTGCACGCCGCCGTCATCCAGTCGTTGGAGGACGACCAGGCCGTCGACCTCATCTCGATCCCGCTCGCCGGCAAGACCAGCATCGCCGACCATATGGTGATCGCCAGCGGCCGCTCGACGCGGCAGGTGGCGAGCATGGCGGCGAAGCTGGCCGAGAAGCTGAAGGCCGAGTTCGGCCGGCTGACGCGCATCGAGGGCTTGCCCACCGCCGACTGGGTGCTGATCGATGCGGG
>DASVSW010000335.1:0-3687 GCA_036387895.1 Sphingomonas sp. | reverse complement strand
GGCTCCGCCTACCCGACGGCTCGATCATGCGGATCGGCTACGAGACGCAGAACGGCCGGTCCTATGTCGGTATCGGCTCGCTGATGCGGCAGCGCGGGCTGCTGCAGCCCGGACAGGCGTCGATGCAGGGCATCGTCGGGTGGCTGCGCGCCAATCCGGAACAGGGCCGCGCGCTGATGCGCGAGAACAAGAGCTTCGTGTTCTTCCGCGAGCTGTCGACGGCGCCGCTGGGCGCGATGGGCTATCCCGTGACGGGCCGCGTCAGCGTCGCCGCCGACCCCAAGTTCACGCCGCTGGGCGCGCCGGTGTTCCTGTCGATGGACCGCGCCGACGCGACGGGGCTTTGGGTCGCGCAGGACACCGGCGGCGCGATCAAGGGCGCGAACCGCTTCGACACGTTCTGGGGCGCTGGGCCGTTCGCCGAGGCGACGGCGGGCGGCATGTCGGCGCGGGGCACCGCTTTCCTGCTGCTCCCGCGCGGGACGCTCGAGCGGCTGCGGGGAGGCGGTGGTGGCCAGGCGGTCCCTCAGCGCTGACGAGGCCGCGCTGTGGCGTCGCGTGATGGCGACGGTGAAGCCGTTGCGCGCGGTCGCTGCCAACGTGGACGCTCCTCCCGCCGCCCCGGCGCCGAGCGCGCCCGCGAAACCGGCGTCCAAGCCCAGGACGATCGGCGTCGCGATCCCGACCAAGCGGGAGCCGGTGGCGCCGCCCAGGACCCGGACCTTGTCGGGCTCGACGCTGGACGGCGGATGGGACCGTCGCCTCGTCAAAGGCGCGGTCTCGCCCGACGACGTGATCGACCTCCACGGGCATACGCTGGCGTCGGCGCACGCGATGCTCGACGCGCGGCTGGGCCAGGCGATCGCGCGGGGCGACCGGGTCGTGCTGCTCGTGACCGGCAAGCCGCCGCGCCCCGAGAGCGAGCGTCCGCACGCCCGCGGCGCGATCCGGTCGGCGGTGGCGGACTGGCTGGCGGCGTCGCGTCATGCGGGCCGGATCGCCGCGGTCCGGGGAGCGCACCCGCGCCACGGCGGGGCGGGCGCGCTCTACCTCATCATCCGGCGAGCGCGCGGGTAGCGATGTCGGCGTAGATGTCGGCGAGCGCGTCGAGGTCGTCCACCGCCACCGCCTCGTCGACCTGGTGCATCGTCGCGTTGCGCAGCCCGAACTCCACCACGGGGCAGAGCTTCGACAGGAAGCGCGCGTCCGACGTGCCGCCGGTGGTGGACAGTTCGGGGACGAGGCCCGTGCGCCGCCGGATCGCGTCGGCGACCATCGCGGACAGTGACCCGGGCTCGGTCAGGAACGCCTCGCCGGAGACGACGCCCGTCACCACGGCCTCGGGCGCATGGGTCCGCGCCAGCCGCGTGATCCGGTCGACGAGATCGGCCCCGCGCTGCTCGTCGTTGAACCGGATGCTGAGCCGGGCGCGCGCCTGGGCCGGGATGACGTTGGTGGCGGGGTTGCCGACGTGAAGGTCGGTCGGCTCGATGTTCGACGGTTGGAACCAGGCGTTGCCGCGGTCGAGCTCGACCGCGTCGATCTCGGCGAGGATGCGCACGAGCTTGGGAACCGGGTTGTCGGCGAGGTGCGGGTAGGCGACGTGGCCCTGGCGGCCGGGAACGTCGATCCAGATGTTGACGGAGCCGCGACGGCCGATCTTCACCGTGTCGCCCAGGCGGGCGCTGGAGGTCGGCTCCCCGACCAGGCAGGCGTCGGGCCTGAGGCCGCGTTCGGCGAGGCGGTCGATCAGCGCACGGGTGCCGTGGACGGCGGGGCCTTCCTCGTCGCCGGTGAGGAGCAGGCTCAGCGTGCCGGTCCGCGGCGCGCGGTCGGCGGCGGCGATGAAGGCTGCGACCGCGCCCTTCATGTCCACCGCGCCTCGGCCGTAGAGGACATCGCCGCGCACCTCGCCCGACCACGGCCCGTCCGACGATCCGTCGCCGGGCGGCACCACGTCGAGATGCCCGGCGAAGGCGAAATGCGGGCCGGATCCGCCGCGGACGGCGATGAGGTTCTCGACGGGGCCGTCCGGGGCCTCGCCCGCGAGGAAGCGTTCGACGTGGAAGCCCTGCGCGGTGAGCGCCGCGTCGGCGACGTCGAACACGGCCCCGCGCGCGGGCGTAACGCTGTCGGCGCGGATCAGCGCTTGGGCGAGGGCGAGCGCTTGCGTCACCCGCCCGCCCGCATGCCGCGAGCGACTGCCACTACCCCGACATCGACATGCGCCTGTTCAACGGCCGGGGCTTCAGGCGCAAGGACGGTTCCGCCTTCCAGCATCAGCGCGCGGCGGGCCGTTCGAACTGCTCGATCACCCAGTCCTCCTCCTGCGCGCCGGCGATCCAGTCCTGCATCCAGCGATGGCCGAGGAGGGCGTCGAGATAGGCGACGGCGAACCGCGCGATCGGCAGCTGGTAGGTGACGATCCGGGTCGCGACGGGGGCGAACATGATGTCGGCCGCGCCGAACTCCCCGAACAGGAACTCGCCCGAGCCGCCGAAGCGCGCCCGCGCCTGCGCCCAGAGCTCCATCACGCGGTCGAGGTCGGCCAGGACGTCGTCGTCCGGCCGGCCGGCGTTGAAGCGTTGGCGGATGTTCATCGGATGCTTGCGGCGGAGCGCCACGAACCCCGAATGCATCTCCGCGGCCATCGACCGCGCCATGGCGCGCGCGACCTCGTCGGCGGGCCAGAAGCGATCGCGCCCGACCTTGTCGGCGAGATACTCCACGATCGCCAGGCTGTCCCAGACGACGGCGTCGCCGTCCCACAGGATGGGCACCTTGCCCGACGACGGCGCGAACTCCGCGCCCTCGCGACGATGGTCCCAGTCGGCGTCGTAGAGCGGCACCACGACCTCCTCGAAGGAAAGGCCGGACTGTTTGCACGCGAGCCAGCCGCGGAGCGACCAGGAGGAGTACGCCTTGTTGCCGATGATCAGCTTCATGGGGCCGCGGTTAGGCGAGGGGAGGGGCGAGGGCAACGGGGCGGCGCTTGCCGCGGGCGGCCCGGTCGCGCATGCCGCGACGATGACAGAGACCGCACCGCGCATCGTCGAGCTCCGATACGAGGACGAGGCGCTAGCAGCGCTCGACCTCCCGGGCGGACGGATGGAGGTGCTGCGCGGCGTTGGCTCAGGGCTGTGCGTCGATGCCGGGGGGCGGATCTGGGGGGTGGGTGATCGCGGGCCTAACCTGAAGGTCGGACTCGCGGTCGAGCGCTACGGGCTGACGGCGTTGGCGCGGCACGCGGGGCTGGACGGGGCGAAGGTGATGCCGTGCCCGGAGATCGGGCCGGCGATATCCGAGCTGGCCGTCCAGGGCGACCGGGTCGTGATCGTGCGGTCGTTCCCGATCCGCGATCGGGAGGGTCGGCCGCTGTCCGGCTTTCCGACGCCGGGCGGCGGGCACAGCGTCGCCGAGCCCGCGATCACGCTGGACGGCCAAGCGATCCCGCCCGACCCGTCGGGCGCCGACAGCGAGGGGATCGCCCCGGCGGCAGACGGCGGCTTCTGGGTGGGCGACGAGTACGGGCCGTCGCTGCTGCGGATCGCCGCGGACGGCGAGGTGATCGCGCGATGGGTGCCCGAGGGCTGCGAGGCGCTGTTCGAGGGGGGGCGCTATCCCGTGCTCGGCGTGCTGCCCGCGATCGCGGCGCGGCGGCGGCTCAACCGCGGGTTCGAGGCGCTC
>DASVSW010000334.1:0-1590 GCA_036387895.1 Sphingomonas sp. | reverse complement strand
TGTGGGTGGGCGAGGGCGCGCAGGTCACGGTGATCGGCAGCGAGTTCCGCGACGCGGGCACCAAGACCACTGTGTTCGACAACAAGGGCAAGCTGACGCTGATCGACACGGCGGTGGTCGCGGCGCAAACCGCGCAGCTGCTGTCGGGCGCCAAGGCGGCGGGCATCGCCGACCTGGCGGTCGAGCGGGTCGGAGCGGCAGGTCTTACGTCGCACGGCGCGGTTCACAGCGATGGCAGCGCCGCTTCGTCGATGACCCCGACCGCCCCGGACGTCTTGGTCGAGGCGATCGTCGCCGGCGCGGCCGGGTCGGCGGGCGGCTGGGTGGACGTGGCGATCGCGTCCGGACCCCGCACGATCGCGGCGACGGCCCGGGCGGAGCGGTTCGTGATCGACCAGGCGACCGCGTCCGGCGCGGTCGTGGTCAATGGCTGGGAGGCCAACGACCTGCTGGTGTTCAAGACCAAGCTGGGCGACGCGAACGGCGACGGCTTGACTGATTTCGGCAAGGACAAGATGCTCGACCTGCGCCCCGGCGCGACGCTCAGGGTCGAGGGGCTGGAAAAGGCGCTGCGCCTGCTCGGCGAGACGGAGGATGGGTTCGTGTACGGCGACTCGTCGATCTGGAAGGCGGGGGCGACCTTGCCCACCGGGGCGGCGACCGGTCGCTTTGCCTCGGGAACCGCGAACGAGACGTTCGTATCGACCAACGCGCGCGAGACGTTCTTCTTCGACGTGTCCGCGGGCCAAACGGGGACCGACACGATACGCGGCTTCGGCTCGGATGATGTGGTGGTCACCGCCCGCGCGCTGGCCGACGGCAACCGCGACGGCATGATCACGGCGGGCCGCAACGGGTTCGACCTGGGTGACAAGGTCAGCGTGGTCAGGACGCCCGAGTTGGGCAACGCAGGCCTGCGCGCGCTGGGTATGGGCGAGGACGGCTTTGTCTATGCCGACGCGACCGTCCGTCCCAAGGGCGCCCTGGAGGGCAAGCTGTCGGCGAACGACGTGCTGACGGGCGGCAAGGGCGATACGAGCACCGACCGTTTCTTCGTCGACACCGCGCTCCACCGCGCGCTGGGCGAGGACAAGGCGGTGAATTTCGGGGCCAAGGACGTGATCATCACGACCTCAGCGCTGGACTCCGTCTCGGCGGGCGGCCTAATCGGCGCGGAGGACGGCGCGTTCCGTCTGGTGCATGACGAATTCGACTTGGGCGGGATGCGCATCACGGACACGGGCGGCCGCGCTGTCGACCAGCTCGAGTTCGACGGCTCGCACACCGTGAATGGCGTCGAGTATTTCGTCTATAGCGCAGTCGGCTCGGCGATCGGCCTGGATGCGCTCGGCGGCTGATCTCCGCCTAAGTCGAGGAGGGCAGGGGGCGCGTCTTACTGGACGCGCCCTTTTACGTTAGGACCGGCGCGTGGCGGCAAGGGGGGCGTGATGACGATCGATCTGACGGTGGTGAGCGCGTTCCACGACCGCGAGGACGCGGTGGACCTGTCGGTCGGCTCGCTCGCGCGCCAGACCTGCCGCTCGTTCCGCGCCGTCGTCGTCGACGACGAATCGCGCGACGGTACCTGGG
>DASVSW010000333.1:0-5337 GCA_036387895.1 Sphingomonas sp. | reverse complement strand
GCGCGACGGGCGACAGCGCGACGGGCGACAGCGCGACGGGCGACAGCGCGACGGGCGACAGCGCGGCGTGCCGATCGCGCGAAGGTGAGCAGGATCGCGCGCAACTCCGGCTTCTCCAACGCTTGTCCGGCCTCCGCGATCGTAAGCCAGCGGCGCTGCCGCTTCAGTCTTTCCGGCCAGTCCTCCGCCTCCGACGTGGCGGCGAGCGGGAACACCTGCACGGAGATCGGCTCGGACCGGCCGTCCGCACGCCACTTCTCGTACCAGTAGGAGCCGATGTCGTCCGAAGCGATCACGCCGGCCACGCCGGCCTCCTCGAAGGCTTCCTTGGCCGCCAACAGTGCAGGCGACAGCGGCGGCTCGACATTCTCCTTCGGCAGGATCCAGCGCCGACGTCGCGGCGAGGTGACCAGCAGCACTTCGCACTCGCCCGCCGGGCCGAAACGGAACGGAAGAGCGGCCGATTGTTCGGCGGACGGGACCTGATGCATCGTGCTGGCTTTCAACGGAGCCGTCGCTCGTCTGGACGGCGGAAGGTGACGTTGAACCTGATCGAGGAGCTTGGTCGCCGCGGGCGGCCGATCGATGTCGATGAACGTGTCTTCGGGCCGGCCTGCCCGGCGTGGGATCACTTTGGCCGCTAATCGCAGTCGTCGTCGAGCACGGCTCCAGCCGCCAGATCGTCGCTCCCGGGCTCGTCCGGCGCGCCTGAGTTGGCGCCCGGCCCGCCTTCGCTCGGGTTGGGTATGTCGTCCATCGGCTGGTCGGGCGGGGTGTCGGGCATGGTGCGGCTCCTGGTCGTGCGCGGCGGGAACGCCTCGCCTCGCGGAAAGCCCCACGGGAACCAGCCAATCGCGCGACTGTTGGGCCGAACGACGATTGATCTTGCAGACACTTAACTCAGATCAGTAGAAGCCGATGCGTGCTCCGGCGCGTGATCGCGAGGAGGCCCGATATGCTGGCGATGAACTACCGTGGTCCCTACCGCGTCAGGGCCGACCAGAAGCCGATGCCCCGCATCGAGCATCCGGAGGACGCGATCGTCCGCGTGACGCGCTCGTGCATCTGCGGCTCCGACCTCCACCTCTACCACGGGCTCGTCCCCGACACGCGCGTCGGCATGACCTTCGGCCACGAGTTCTGCGGCATCGTCGAGGAGGTGGGTTCGGCGGTCGAGAACGTGAAGCGCGGCGACCATGTGCTCGTCCCCTTCAACATCGCCTGCGGGCGCTGCCATTTCTGTCAGCAGGGGCTGTTCGGCAACTGCCACGAGTCCAACGCGCAGGCGACGGCCGTGGGCGGCATCTACGGCTATTCGCACACGGCGGGCGGCTATGACGGCGGCCAGGCGCAATATGTCCGCGTGCCCTACGCCGATGTCGGCCCGACGGTGATCCCCGACTGGATGGACCCGGACGACGCCGTGCTGCTGACGGACGTGGTGCCCACCGGCTATCAAGCCGCCGAGATGGGCGGCATCGTGCCGGGCGACACGGTGATGGTGTTCGGCGCCGGCCCCGTCGGGCTGATGGCCGCCAAGTCCGCCTGGCTGTTCGGCGCGGGCCGCGTGATCGTGATCGACCATGTCGACTACCGGCTCGAGTTCGCACGGACCTTCGCCAATGCGGAAGTGTATAACTTCCGAGAGATCGACGACATGGCGGTGTTCGCGAAGAAGCAGACCGACTCGCTGGGCGCGGACGTCTGCATCGACGCGGTCGGCGGCGACGCGGCGGGCAGCAAGCTCCACTGGCTGTTCGGCACCAAGCTCAAGCTGGAGGCGGGCAGCGCGATCCCGCTCCATTGGGCCATCAACTCGGTCAAGAAGGGCGGCGTGGTGTCGATCGTCGGCGTGTACGGGCCGACGGGGAACATGATCCCGATCGGCAACGTCGTGAACAAGGGCATCACGATCCGCGCCAACCAGGCGTCGGTGAAGCGGCTGCTGCCCAAGCTGATCGACCATATCGAGGCCGGGCGGCTCAACCCCAAGGCGATGATCACCCACCGCGTGCCGCTGGAGGACATCGGCGACGCCTACCATATCTTCTCCGCCAAGCTGGACGGCTGCATCAAGCCCGTCCTCCTCCCCAACGGCGCGTGAACGAGGACCAGCCCATGACCAGCGCTCTCGGCACCAGGCCCGACATCCCCGGCTGGGGGGTCGACGCCGACCCGGCGAACAATCCGACCTACCCGATGCGCCATGTCGAGGACCAGCGCACCCGCGGCTTCACCTGGGACCGCCCCGCGCTCCAGGCGCCGCGCGTCGAGGTCCTTCGCTCGATCGAGCACGACCGGCTGCCCGCCGTGGTCGGCACGTCCACCCCGCCCTCGGGGCTCAGCGGCGTGATCCGCCGCGCCGCGTTCCGCCGGAGCGAGAACGACTGGTGGCACTGGCTCATGCTGATGGGCGCAGATCGCATCAACGTCGTCGAGGGCGTGGTCGAGGACCTGGCGCACGGCCGCGTCCCCAACATCCCCGCCGAGATGGGCGCGCGCGCCGAGTGGCGGCACAACAAACCGGGCTTCGCGGCGAAGCTGGGCGTCGTGGCCGGCGTTTCCGCCCTGCTCGTCTTCGCCCTGCGCGGGCGCGACCGGCCGGCCAGAGCTTCTCGTCCTCGCCCGGTCCGCGCCGCCTCCAGCGCCCGGCCGATGGGAGACGCCGCATGAAGCAAGCGACTCTGCACCGCATGGTCCTGCCCGACCACACCTGCCCCTTCGGCGTGCGCGCCAAGGCGATGCTGGAAAAAGCGGGCTACGAGGTCGACGACAACGTCCTGCGCTCCCGCGAGGAGGTGGACGCCTTCAAGGCGGAGCATGGCGTGTCCACCACGCCGCTCATCTTCATCGACAGCCGACCGATCGGCGGGAGCGACGAGCTGGCGCGCTATTTGGCCGAAGCCTGAGCGGTCCACGCGATCGGCCGGTTGAGGGCGCCGCTCACTCCGCCGCCTCCAACACGGGATCTTCGGCCGACCCGACAGCGCATGTTCGCCGATGCCGGCGGCGCTCCGATACGAACCGCTCCAGCATGATCTCGAGCGGCGGCATGAAGTCGGGAATCGCGCCAACCGCGGTCGCAGCATGCGCGACGAATGCCCCGTCGGCCGCTGGTCGGGCCGCCCACCGCGCTAGCAGCGCCAGCTCGCGGTAAAGGTCGGTCAGCGTGAGGTCGTCCTCGGGTTGGAACCCGACGCGGCCGGTCACGCCGTCGAGCAAAAGGTCGAGCACGCCGTCGACGAGCGTCGGGCCGTAGATGCCGGTCCAGCTCACATAGGGCTCCACATGCGGCTCCTCGCCCGCGTCGATCGCGTCGAGGAAGCGGACGGGGACGCTGTCCTTGTCGACGGTGAAGACAGGGACGGTGCGGACGATCAGCGGATCGCCGGAGATGTGCCGGTCGGTCGCGCCGGGGATGTCGAAGCAAGCGCCACGTGCTCCGGCCGCGTCGCAGGCTTCCGCAAGGCCGTCCGCTCCGCCGGTGGCGAGGATGGCCCAGGGAGAAAGGGCTCGCGCCCGCTCTTTGTCCATCCGATCCGCGACGAGATGGTGCAGTCCGCGCCGCTCGCACGCGGCGGCCGCGAGCGCAGTCAGCACGGGATCGCCCGCCACGATCATCAGCGGGCGGGACGCGTCCGTAGAGCCCGAAACGGCGGCGACTTCGAACCCTGTGCGCGTGTCGCGCCGCGCCTTCGTCCACCAGCCGGGCGTCTCCAGCCCGGGATGCCTCGATCGCTCGCCGCTCGTCAGGCCTTTGAGCACGGCGGCGAGAAGCGTGGGCCGCGGCTGCGGCCCGCGCAGGTCGAACACGCCCGGCTCGTACTGGCCGATGAAGCGCGTCACCATGCGGCTCCAATCATGCGACCCGAGCAGCGCCCAGGCGGTCACCGCCGGCACGTCGACCCCCTTGGCCCGGAGCGCTTCGGCTTGGTCCCAGACGTCGAGGAACCAGCGCGCTTGCTCGTCCCGCGTGTAGCCGTGATGCGCTTCGGTGATCGCGACGGGAAGGCCGTACCGCGCCCAAGCCTGCTCGATCAGGCCCGACAAGCCGATCAGCCGCTCGGGCGCGGCACGGGCCGCATCGACGTCGACGAACGCGACGCCGCCGCAATTGCCGACCGCACGGTCGGCGAGCTCGCGGTCGACGCGCAGCTCGAGCCGGTGGTCGAGGAAACGCTCGCTGGACGGATAATGGTTCACGCCGACGACGTCGGGCGGGCAAGGATCGTCGGCGATCGCGCGCAAGCGATCCGCGAACCCGAACCGCGCGATCCGATCCCAGAGGGCGTGGTCGGGCGTCACCATGCCGCACGACAGGTCCCAGCCGATCCAGCGTCGCTCGTTCTGCCAGGTCGCCTCCGGCATGGCGGGAGGGGTGGCGTGGCAATAGCCCAGATCGTCCGTCTGGATCAGCCGCGCCGCCGGGTTGACCGCGCGGATCGCGCGCATGGCGAGGCGCGTCGCGTCGATCTCGTTCAGCAGCGCCAACCAGAAGCTGCGCTCGTCATGCGCATGCGGGTACCAGTGGCCGTAGACGGCGCTGAACCGGGCGGTGGTGAGCGGCTCGTTGACCGGGGTGTAGTCCTCGACCTGCGGGTAGCGCGCCGCCACCGCCGCCGCGTGCGCGGCCAGCCCGGGCGCGAAGCCCTCGTCGAGCAGCGACGTATATCGAGGCCCGCTGCCATGGTGGCACAGCGTCAGGATCGGCGCCATGCCGAGCCGCGCGATCTCGGCGAAGCGCTCGTCGGTCCAGCGGAAGTCGCGTCGATCCGGATGCTCCGGCGAGATCCGCTCCCACAGCGCGGGGTAGCGCAGCTTGCGCACGCCGAGTCCGGCGAACAGCGCCAAGTCGCCGATCCGGTTCTCATGTCCGCTGATCACCGTCTGGTCGAACCAGTGGTCGCCGACGCGGTTGACGGTGCATTCGTGACCGCCCCAGAGCTCCAATCCGCCCGAGGCTCGTTCTCGTCCGTCCACTCTCCACCTCATGTCAGCGCGAAGGTGGGCCGTTGAACCGGTCGCAGGCGGTCAAGTTGCGGGAAAACCGCTTTTCTTAACTTCGGCTAGCGTGATTTTCTGGTCTTGGGGGCGGGATCGAAAACGCTTCCGCAGGAAGTGCCTGGCCCCGCCGGGCGGGCAGTCCTCGATCGTGCCGACCAGCGTGTATCCGAGCCTCTCGTAAAACCCGCGCGCTTGGAAGCTGTAGGTGTCCAGCGACGCGCCGATGCAGCCGCGCGTGACCGCCAGCGCCTCAGCCCGGGTCATGATCGTCGCGCCAACCGACATGCCGCGCAGCTCCTCCGGCACGAACAGCAACTCGATCTTGAGCCAGCC
>DASVSW010000332.1:0-8771 GCA_036387895.1 Sphingomonas sp. | reverse complement strand
CAGGCCGGCCGGGCTTGCGCGAGTCTTGCGTCAGCTCCGCTGGCGCAAGCCGCCCTACGCCCCCGCCAGCGCCCGCGCCCGTCGGCGTTGGACGGAGCTGCCGATGCCCGACGCTTCGCGGTATTTGGCCACCGTGCGGCGCGCGATGTCGAAGCCCTTGGCCTGGAGGAGGTCGACCAGCGTGTCGTCGGACAGGATCGTGTCGCCCTCGGCGGCGATGAGCTGGCGGATGGCGCTCTTGACCGCTTCGGAGGAGGCGGCCTCGCCGCCACCGGCGGTGGACGCGATGCCGCTGGTGAAGAAGTATTTGAGCTCGAACACCCCGCGCGCGCAGCTGAGGTACTTGTTCGACGTGACGCGGCTGACGGTCGACTCGTGCATCCCGATCGCCTCCGCCACGCGGGCCAGCGTCAGCGGCTTCAGGTGGCGGACACCGCCGACGAAGAACGCCTCCTGCTGCTTCACGATCTCGGAGGCGACCTTGACGATGGTGCGCTGGCGCTGGTCGAGCGCCTTGGTCAGCCAGTTCGCCCCGGCCAGGCAGTCGGACAGCCAGGCCTTGGCCTTCTTGTCGGGCGCGCCCGCGCTGAGTTCGGCGTAGTAGCCGCGGTTGACGAGGACGCGCGGCAGCGTCGCGCCGTTGAGTTCGACCGCCCAGCCGGTCTTGGTTCGTGCGACGAAGACGTCGGGGGTGACGGCGAGCGCGGGTTCACCGCCGTAGCGGCAGCCGGGCTTGGGGTCGTAGCCGCGGAGTTCGCGGATCATGTCCGACATGTCCTCGTCATCGACGGCGCACAAGCGCTTCAGCCGTGCGAGATCGCCGCGGGCGAGGAGGTCGAGATTGTCGATCAGCCGAGCCATGCACGGGTCGTAGCGGTCGGCCTCCTTGGCCTGGAGCGCGAGGCACTCCGCCAGGTCGCGCGCGCCGACGCCGGTGGGGTCGAGCGTCTGGACGATCCGCAACACCTCGTTCACGCGGGCGATCGGTACGCCCAAGCGGTCGGCGATCTCGCGCGTGGTGACGGTGAGGTAGCCCGTCTCGTCGATCTGATCGATCAGGTGCTGGGCGATGAGGGAGTCCACGCCCGCCACGAGCTGCCCGACCTGGGCCAGCAGATGGTCGTGGAGGCTGGTGGAGCGGTCGGCGAAGGAGTCGAGGTCGGGGCCGTCGCCTTCGAAGCCGCCGCCCCCCGTGCCCGCCATCCCGAGCCCGCCGTCGAGGCCGAAGCCGCCGTCGGCGAGGCTGTCCTGCTGGTGGCTTTCGGTGGCGTAGTCGAGGTCGAGCGGCGGCTCGGCGGGGGCGTCGCCCGTCAGGATCGTGTCGGCGGGCGCGCGCTCGTCGGGATACGCGACGGGCTCGGCGTCGGGCGCGTCGCCCGGCTCGGCGGCGCCCGATTCGAGGAGGGGGTTCTTCTCGATCTCCTCGGCGATGAACGCCTCGATCTCGAGGTTGGACAGCGCCAGCAGCTTGATCGCCTGCTGGAGCTGGGGGGTCATCACCAGCGACTGCGACTGGCGGAGGTCGAGGCGGGGGGCGAGGGACATCGGCCTAACTCGTCATCCCAGCGAACGCTGGGATCGCTTGGTTCGTGTCGAGCAACCTCTCGGCCGGCGGCCCCAGCTTTCGCTGGGGTGACGATGGGATGCAGGCCGCCATGGCCTAGAGCTCAAAGCTCTCGCCGAGGTAGAGGCGGCGGACGTTGGCGTCAGCGACGAGTTCCTGGGGGCTGCCCGTGAAGAGGACGCGGCCGTCGTAGATGATGTAGGCGCGGTCGACGATGTCGAGCGTCTCGCGGACGTTGTGGTCGGTGATGAGCACGCCGATGCCGCGGTTCTTGAGCTGGCAGACGAGGTCGCGGATGTCGGAGATCGAGATGGGGTCGATGCCGGCGAACGGCTCGTCGAGAAGGATGATCGACGGGTCGGCCGCCAGCGCGCGGGCGATCTCGGCGCGACGGCGCTCGCCGCCCGACAGCGCCATGGCGGGGCTGTTCCGGAGCCGCGTCAGGCCGAACTCGTCGAGGAGCTTGTCCAGCTTCGCCTGGCGGGCCTGGCGGTCGGGCTCGGCGAGTTCGAGGACGGAGAGGATGTTCTTCTCGACGGATAGGCCGCGGAAGATCGACGTCTCCTGCGGCAGGTAGCCGAGCCCCAGGATCGCGCGGCGGTACATGGGCAGGCCGGTGATGTCCTGGCCCGCCAGCATTATGCGACCCGAGTCGGGCTTCACCAGCCCCATCGCCGAGTAGAAGCAGGTGGTCTTGCCGGCGCCGTTGGGGCCGAGCAGCCCGACCACCTCGCCGCGGCCGACCGAGACCGACACGTCGGCCAGGACGACGCGCTTGTCGTAGGATTTGGCGATCGAGACGACCTCCAGCCCGTCGGCGAGCGCGCCGTCGGAGCGGTCCAACACGGCGGAGGAGGAGATGGCGTCCATGGTCGTGCTCGCTTGTCGGGGCGTCTGGTCGACGGGACGTCGTCACGGGCCCGGTTGGCACGAAACATGCCCTAAGCCGGGCGGAAGGGGAAGGGCGCGCGCGGCGAAGCGTGGCGGACGGACCGCCGCCCGTTCCTCCCAACCGTCATCCCAGCGGAAGCTGCGGTCGCGTGGTTCGGGCCGGGTGCGCTCTCGGCTGGCGACCCCAGCTTCCGCTGGGGTGACGATTAGGAAGCGACAGCCGGGGAGCGCCGGTCAGAGAATCATTCACGTTTGGGGACCGAGAAGGTGCCGGTGACGCGGCCGGGGGTGCGCTGGACGCCGGGAGCGTCGGCCGCGCCGCCGCCCCCGCCGACCGAGGAGCCGTCGATCACCGCGCGGCCGGTGTCGAGGTTGATCGTCAGCCGCCCGCCGTTGACGACGTTCGGCCCCTGGCGGAGCGTCACCGCGCCGATCATGGTGATCAGGCGGCGATTCAGGTCATAGACGCCGTAGTTCCCGCGCGCGGTCTGGTCGGGGCGGGTGACGGTGACGCCGCCCGACGCGTCGAGGCGCGAGACCTGCGGGTTCCCCTCCAGCACCTGGCCCGTATAGGCCACGGTCATGCGCCCGGCCGTGAGCGTCAGGTCGGCCTGGCGGACGCGGACGTCGCCCGACAGCACGGCGCGGTTGGCGCGGTCCTGGAGCTCGATCGCGTTCGCCGCGAAGTCGATCGGCGCGTCCGAGTTGTGGCGTTGCGCCGCGGCCGGGACGGCGAGGAGGAGCGGCAGGGCGAGAAGGGCGCGCATGGCGGCCTCCATGTCGCGCGTCACCGGTCGATGCGCAAGCGCGCGTTGCCCTGCAGCCGCACGACGCGCGACTGGAGGTCGGCGCGCATGGTGTCGGCCGAGAAGGTCCCCTGCGGCGTCCGGCCGGTGACGGCGCCCGTCGAGGTGAGGCGGCGGGTGCGCAGGTCGGCGACCGCGTCCTTGGTGTCGAGGCGGTAGCCGTCGGCGGCGCGGAAGGCGACGGGGCCTTGGACGCGCACCTGCTCGGCGGCCATGTCGTAGCGGCCCTGATCGGCGCGGAGCGTGGCGGGGCCTTCGGGCAGCTGGAGCCGCGCCGCGAGGTCGTTCAGGAGGACGACGGGCTCGGCCGAGCTGCGCTGCACCGCCGACCCTGCGTCGAGGACAAAGGGGCGGCCGCGGGTGTCCTGGCCGCGGTACTGCGCCGCCTGGATGCGAAGGCGCTCGCGGGCGACCTCCACCTTGTTCTTGTCGAGCACGAACGACACGTCGCCCGCGGTGGTCAGCGGCGCCATGACGAGGAAGGCGGCGAGCACGCCCACCGCCATCGGAAGCCCGACGCGCAGGATCCCGATGACCTTGTCATGGCCGCTGCCGGGCACCGCCATCCGCTGACGGCGCGACCGCGCGAGGGCGGCGGCGTCAGACATGCGCGAAGATGTCTACTTCGGGCCAGCCGGCCAGGTCGAGCTCAGCGCGGTGGGGGAGGAAGTCGAAACAGGCCTGAGCCAGCGCGGCGCGGCCTTCGCGCGCCAGGCGGCGGTCGAGCTCGTCGCGCAGGCGGTGGAGGTGGCGGACATCGGACGCGGCGTATTCGCGTTGGGCGTCCGACAGCTCGGGCGCCCCCCAGTCGGAGGATTGCTGCTGCTTGGACAGCTCGACGCCGAGCAGCTCGCGGACGAGGTCCTTCAGGCCGTGGCGGTCGGTGTAGGTGCGCACCAGCCGCGACGCGGTCTTGGTGCAGTAGACGGGCGCCGCCACCACGCCGAGATAATGGCGGATCGCCGCGATGTCGAAGCGGCCGAAATGGTAGAGCTTGACGCGGGCGGGGTCGGCGAGGAGCGCGCGGAGGTTCGGCGCCGCGTAATCGGAGCCCGGCGCGAAGCGGACGAGGTGCTCGTCCGCGCCGCCGTCCGACAGCTGGACCACGCACAGCCGGTCGCGGGGCGTGTGGAGGCCCATCGTCTCCGTGTCGACGGCGATATCGGTTCCCGGAGCGAACAGGTCGGCGGGGATGTCTTCTTGGTGGAGATGGACGGTCATCGGCGCGGCCGTAGACGCCCGGCCGGTCAATGGCCAGCCGCCGCCCCCCTCCTCTTGCGCTTCTTGCCGGCCACGATGTTGAGCGTCTCCACGAGCGCGGAGAAGGCCATGGCGGCGTAGATGTAGCCCTTGGGCACATGCACCCCGAAGCCGTCGGCGATGAGCACGAGCCCGATCATCAGGAGAAAGGACAGCGCCAGCATGACGACGCTGGGGTTCCTGTTGACGAACTCCGCCAGCGGATCGGCCGCGACCAGCATCGCGCCCACCGCGATCAGCACGGCCGCGACCATGATCGGCAGGTCGTCGGTCATGCCCACCGCGGTCAGGATCGAGTCGATCGAGAAGACCATGTCGAGGAGGAGGATCTGGAAAATCGCCGCCCCGACCGACAGCGCGGCGCGGCCGGGGACGCCCGGCGTCCCGTTCGGGTCGTCGCCGTCGTGCGCGTCGCCCTCGACATTGTGGTGGATCTCGCGCGTCGCCTTCCACACCAGGAACAGCCCGCCCGCGATCAGGATGAGGTCGCGCCACGAGAAGGCGGTCTCGAAGGTCGGCTCGCCCGCCGGACCGGGAGAGCCGGTGATGCCGAGGTCGAGCACCGTCTGCGTCAGCCCGACGAGCCAGGCGATCATCGACAGGAGCACGAGCCGGAGCACCAGCGCCATCGAGATGCCGATGCGGCGCACCCGGCTGCGCTGCGCTTCGGGCAGCTTGTTGGTCAGGATGGAGATGAACAGGAGGTTGTCGATGCCGAGCACCACCTCCATCACCACGAGCGTGAGGAGCGCGACCCAGGCCGCGGGGCTTTGCAAGAGCTGGAGGATCGATTCCATCGCGCGGCGGTTGTGCCTCCCGGGCAACGCCCGCGCAACTATCGACGGGGCTCCGTCGAAACACAGAACGATTTCGGTCGCGGAGGCTTGACGAATCCGTTAGGGCGAGATCGAGTGGCGCAAAAGGTTTTGCGTGCCGCTACCCATGCGTTCGTCGTCCGGCGTTGGGGAAGGTCTGGGAAGACAGGGCGAACCGGGAAGACGAACAGGGCTTATGAGTTACGACAAGGGTGGCCGCGGCAACCGTGGTGGACGCGGGCGCGACAAGCGCGACGGTTTCGGCGGCGGCGATGATTTCGGCGGCGGTGGCGGCGGCTTCGGCGGCGGCGGGTTCGACAGCGGCGGCTTCGGCGGCGGCAATCGCGGCGGCTTCGGCGGCGGCGGTGGCGACCGGTTCGGCGGTGGCGGCGGCTTCGGCGGCGGTGGCGGCGGGTTCCGCAGCGGCGGTGGCGGCGGCTTCGGCGGCGGCGGTCCGCGCGGCGGCGGCGGTGGCGGCTTCGGCGGCGGCGGTGGTGGCGGCGGCTTCGGCGGCGGCCGGGGCATGCCGCCCCAGGTCGTCGGCGAGGGCACGGGCGTGGTCAAGTTTTTCAACGCGCAGAAGGGCTTCGGCTTCGTGGTGCGCGACGACGGCGGCGAGGACGTGTTCGTCCACATCTCCGCCGTGGAGCAGGCGGGCCTGACCGCGCTGGCCGAAGGCCAGCCGCTCGGCTTCACGCTGGTCGACCGTGGCGGCCGCATCTCGGCCACCGAGCTCAAGATCGAGGGCGAGCCGATGCCGGTGACCGAGCGCGGCCCCCGTCCCGACCGCGACGCCGATGGTGCTGGGGGCGGCTTCGGCGGTCCCCGCGGCGGCGGCCAGGGCGGCCCGCAGCGCCAGCTGACCGGCGAAAAGGCGACGGGCACCGTCAAGTTCTTCAACGCCATGAAGGGCTTCGGCTTCATCCAGCGCGACGACGGCCAGCCGGACGCGTTCGTCCACATCTCGGCCGTCGAGCGCGCCGGGATGACGGGCTTGAACGAGGGCGACCGGCTCCAGTTCGAGCTGGAGGTCGACCGGCGCGGCAAGTACGCCGCCGTCAACCTGCAGCCCGGCAGCTAAGGCCGAACGATGCGAGCCCGACGCGTCGGGCGAGCGACCAGAAGGCTCGTCGCGCCAATAGGCGCGGCGGGCTTTCTGGCGTTCGGCCCGGCCGGCGGCGCCGTGGCGCCGTTCGACCCCCAGTTTCCCGGGGGCAGGCTTGCGGGCTCAGGCCGCGGCGCGGCCGAGATGCAGACCCCTCCGCGCGCGCCTGCGCGCGAGCCGCAGGTCTACGACGCCGTCGTCGTCGCGCGCTATCCGCACGACCCGGACGCGTTCACGCAAGGGCTGATCTGGCTGGGCGGCCACCTGTACGAGAGCGTCGGCCAGCTCGGCCGATCGGAGGTCCGCCGCGTGTCGCTCGCGGACGGGCGGGTGCTGGCGCGCAGCGCCATCCCGGCCAGCCAGTTCGGCGAAGGGCTGGCGGCGCATGGCGGCGAGCTCGTCAGCCTCACCTGGCAAGACGGCGTGGCCTATCGCTGGGACCCCAGGACGCTCCGCCGACGCGGGATCTCGCGCTACCCGGGCGAGGGCTGGGGCCTGGCGAGCGACGGGCGGCGGCTGATCCTGTCGGACGGCACGCCCACCCTGCGCTTCCTCGACCCTGAGACCTTCGCCGAACAGGGCCGCGTCGCCGTGACGCTGCGCGGCCGGCCGTTGCGCGACCTGAACGAGCTCGAGTGGATCGACGGCGCGCTCTGGGCGAACGTCTGGCACCAGCCGGTCATCGTCCGCATCGACCCTGTATCGGGCGCGGTCACGGGCATCGTCGACCTCCGCCCGACCGTCCGCGAGCTGGGGCTGAACGATCCGGAGGCGGTCGCGAACGGCATCGCTTGGGACGCGGGCGCCAAGCGTCTGTTCGTGACGGGCAAGCTGTGGCCGAAGCTGTACGAGATACGGCTCGAAGAAGCCCGGCGATGATGGACGCCGCCGTGGTCGCGCCGCTGGACTGGGCGAGCTTCGGGCTGTCGCCGATCGCCTTCCGGATCGGCCCGCTGCCGATCCGCTGGTATGCGTTGAGCTTCCTCGCGATGCTGCTGCTCGGCTGGTGGTACCTGCGGCTGCTGCTCCGCCGCCCAGGGGCGCCGATGCGTCCCAAAGCGGCGGACGACCTCCTGGCCTATGCGACGAGCGGCGTGATCGCGGGCGGCAGACTCGGCTACAGCCTGTTCTACCGGCCGGAGCTCTGGTCGCGGCCGCTCGAGGTGCTGAGGATGTGGGAGGGCGGCATGTCCTTCCATGGCGGGCTGATCGGGCTGTTGCTCGCCCTGTGGCTGTTCGCCCGGCGGCACGGCGTGGAGCCGGTCCGATTGTGCGACTACGTCGCCTGCGCGACGCCGTTCGGGCTGGTGCTCGTTAGGCTGGCGAATTTCGTCAACGGCGAATTATGGGGCAGGCCGACATCGCTGCCATGGGGCATGTCGTTCCCCGGCGCCGGCGACGACCTGCCGCGCCATCCCAGCCAGCTTTACGAGGCCGCGCTGGAGGGCGTGCTGATGGCGATCCTGCTGTCCTGGCTGTTCTGGCGCACCGACGCCCGGCTGCGGCCCGGACGCCTGCTCGGGACGGGGTTGCTCATCTACGGCGTCGCGCGTTTCCTGGTCGAGTTCGTGCGCCAGCCCGACCGCGGCCTGGAGGACCTGCCCTGGAGCCTCACCATGGGGCAGACGCTGAGCGCTCCCCTGATCGTCGCAGGCGCGTGGCTGCTCGCCCGTTCCTTCGGCGCGCCGACCGCCGAGCCGGCGGCGGCCGCGGCGCGATGACGGTCTCGATCCGCCGCGCCGCGCCCGCCGACGCGAACGCGCTCCACGCGCTGATCGAGGGGGCGTATCGGGGCGACTCGGCGCGGCGGGGGTGGACGCATGAGGCGGACCTGCTCGGGGGGCAGCGGACCGACCTCGACGCGCTCGGGGCGATGCTCGGCGAGCCGGCGGAGCGGATGCTGGTCGCGGAGCGGGCGGGCGCGCTGGTCGGCTGCGTCGCGATCCGCGACCTGGGCGACGGGACGGCGTATCTGGGAATGCTGACGGTCGACCCAGAGTCCCAAGCGGGCGGGCTCGGGCGGCGGCTGGTCGCGGCGGCGGAGGAGGAGGCGCGGGCGTTCGGCGCGGCGCGCGTCGAGATGACGGTGATCAGCCGCCGCGCGGAGCTCGTCGCCTGGTACGAGCGGCGCGGCTACCGGCTGACGGGTGAACGCCGGCCCTTCCCGCACGGCGACGAGCGCTTCGGCCTTCCGCGCGACCCGACGCTGGAGTTCGTCGTGCTCGAGCGAGCGCTTTAGGTTCTGATCCAGCTACGCTGGATGCGGCGCCGGCCCGCTCCCCCACCCGGCCGCCCATAGCGTACCCTGGATGGGTGACCGGGTAGGGGAG
>DASVSW010000331.1:0-4229 GCA_036387895.1 Sphingomonas sp. | reverse complement strand
AGCGGTGCTCCAGTGGTTGCGGGCGGAGATGCCGGAGGCGTTAGTGAGGAGGCGCCATGAGCTCTCCCCCGCTCGCCCTGAGCTTGTCGAAGGGCCGGCCTTCTCGTCGCTAGCCGCCGAGAAAGACGGTGCTTCGACAAGCTCAGCACGAACGGAGTGAGTCAGTCCGCGTTCGCCGGCTCGCGTTCTTCGATCGCCTCCAGCGCGCCCAGGAACCGGTCGCGCCACCAGAAGACGTCCTCGCGCCGGACGTTCTCGATCAGCGCCTGCCAACGGCGGACGCGTTCCTCGCGCGGCATGCGGAGCGCCAGCGCGATGGCTTCGGCGACCTCGTCGGCGCTGAACGGGTTGACGATCAGCGCGTGGCCCATCTGGCGGGCCGCGCCGGCGAACATGGACAGGATGAGGACGCCGGGGTCGTCCGGGTCCTGCGCGGCGACGTACTCCTTCGCGACGAGGTTCATGCCGTCGCGCAAGGGCGTGACCAAAGCCACTCTGGCGGCACGGTAAATGCCCGCCAGCTCCTCGCGCGGATAGCCGCGGTTGACGTAGCGGATCGGCACCCAGTCGATGTCGGAGAACTCGCCGTTTATGCGTCCCGACAGGCTGTCGAGCTCGGCGCGGATCTCCTGGTAGGTGTCGACCTTCTCGCGGCTGGGAGGGGCGATCTGGAGGAGTGAGACGAGGCCCTGGAGGTCGGGCTCGCGGGTCAGGAACCGCTCATAGGCGAGGAAGCGGTCGGGCAGCCCCTTGGAATAGTCGAGCCGGTCGACGCCGATCAGCAGCTGGCGGCCGGTCATGCTCATGTGCATGCGGTCGCGGGCGAAGCGGGCGCGCTCGCCCGCCGCCGCGGCCTCGAACTCGCCCGCGTCGATGCCGATGGGGGCAACGATCGCGCGGGTCACGCGGTCGCCTATCCGGACCTCGCCGTCCTCGCCCAGCTCGGCGTCGAGGTTGCGCGTGACGTACTCGAGGAAGGCGTCGAGCCAGTCCTGGGTGTGGAAGCCGACCACGTCGTAGTCGAACATGCTCAGCACCAGCTCGCGCGCGTGGGGGAGCGAGAGGAGGATGCGCGTCTGCGGCCACGGGATATGAAGGAAGAAGCCAATCCTATTGCGCACGCCGCGTCGGCGCAGCTCGGAGCCCAAGGGGATCAGGTGGTAGTCGTGGACCCAGACCAGGTCGCCCTCGCCGATCAGCGGGCGGACGGTGTCGGCGAAGCGCCGGTTCACGCGGACATAGCCGCCCTCGTAGTCGCGCTCGAACTCGGTCAGGTCGATGCGGTCGTGGAAGAGCGGCCAGAGCGTGCGGTTGGCGAAGCCGTTATAATATTCGTCGATATCCTGGCGCTCGAGGTCGATGGTGGCGGTGGTGACGCCGTCCGCCTCGACGCGGTCCATCTCGCCGGTGAAGGTCTCGGCCGTCTCCCCCGACCAGCCGAACCAGACGCCGCCCTTCTCGCGCAGCGCCGCGAGCAGCGCGACCGCGAGGCCGCCCTGGTTGGCCTGGGCGTCGCCGGCGGGCGGCTGGACGCGGTTGGAGACGACGACGAGCCTGCTCAACGGACGGCGCTCCACGGCTTGGACAGGAGCACCGCGCAGTTGATCAGGCCGACGAGCGAATAGGTCTGGGGGTAGTTGCCCCAGAGCTCGCCGGTCGCGGGGTCGATGTCCTCCGACAGGAGGCCGGCGGGGGTGCAGCGGGCGACCATCTCCTCGAAGAGCTGGCGCGCGTCGGCGATGCGCCCGGTCGCGTGGAGCGCTTCGATCAGCCAGAAGGTGCAGACGTTGAAGGCGGTGTGCGGCAGCCCGAAATCGTCCTCGATCGCGTAGCGGAGCATGTGGCTGCCGCGGCGGAGGCCCTGCTCGACGGCGGCGAGCGTCGACTGGAAGCGCGGGTCGTCGGGCGCGAAGAAGCGCAGGTCGAGGAGTTGGATGAGGCTGGCGTCGAGGTCGTCGCCGCCGAAGGTCGCGGAAACGCGTCCGGTGTCCTCGCGCCAGGCCGCTTCTTCGATGCGGGCGCGCATCGCGTCCGCGCGGTCGGCCCAGAAGGCGCGGCGACCCTCCAGTCCCAGCGCCGCGGCGGCGTTGGCGAGCCGGTCGCACGCCGCCCAGCACATGGCGGCGGAATAGGTGTGGACGGCGGACTTGGTGCGGAGCTCCCACAGCCCCGCGTCCGGCTTGTCGTAGACCGCCCAGGCGCGCTCGCCGACGCGCTCCAGCGAGCGGAAATCCTCCGGGCCCGACGGGCGGAACAGGCGCTGGTCGAAGAAGGCCTGGACGTCCGACAGCACGATCTGGCCGTAGGCGTCGTGCTGGATCTGCTCATAGGCCTGGTTGCCGACGCGCACCGGCCCCATGCCGCGATAGCCGGGCAAGTCGGGCGCGATGCGCTCGGTCAGCAGCGCTTCGCCGCCGACGCCGTAGAGCGGCTGGATGTGCCCGCCGCGCGCGCCGTCGACGATGTTGCGGAGGTATTCGAGATAGCCCTCCAGCACGTCCAGCGCGCCGAGGCGGTTCAGCGCCTGCACGGTGTAATAGGCGTCGCGGATCCAGCAGTAGCGGTAGTCCCAGTTCCTCCCCGAGTCGGCGTGCTCGGGCAGCGAGGTGGTGAGCGCGGCGACGATCGCGCCCGTCTCCTCGTGCTGGCAGAGCTTGAGCGTGATCGCCGAGCGGATCACCACGTCCTGCCATTCCACGGGCGTGGCGAGGCCGCGCGACCAGTGGCGCCATTCCGCCACGGTGCGGTCGCGCATCTGGGCGACGGTCTCGGCGATATGGCCGACGAAGCCTTCGTCCGGCCCTAAGAAGAAGTGGAGCGGGCGTTCGAGGCGGAACCATTGCTCGCCCTGCACCCGGCCGACGGGGGCGTCGGTGGAGAGGCGTAAGCTGCGCTCGGCCATGAGGTAACGCACGTGGTTCGACCCCGCCGTTTCGTCGGCGCGACCGCCCCAGCCCTTGCCCACCCGAAGCCGCACGCGGATGCGCGGGGATCCGGTGAGCGGGCGGACGATGCGCGCCCAGGCGGTCGGGCGGTAGGTGCGGCCGTCGCGCCCGAAGCGAGGGCAGAAGTCGACCACCTCGACGGCGTTGCCCTGCCCGTCCTCGTGCCGGGTGACGAGGACGGCGGTGTTGCGGACATAGTTCTGGCGGGTGGTGTGGCGGTCTTCCAGCTCGACCGACCAGAAGCCGGCCTGGGGGTCGTCTCCGCCCAGCAGCGCCGAGAAGGCGGGCTCGCCGTCGACGCGGGGCGTGCAGCCCCAGACGAAAGTCCCCGTCCCATCGACCAGCGCCGAGACCTGGCAGTTGCCGATCGGCCAGAGGTTCATGTCCTGCTTCATGGCAGCCGCTCCGCGGCTTGGCCAAGCCAGCGGCGGACGGCGGCGACGTCAGGCAGCGCGTAGGCCGCCGCCGTCTCGCGCGGCTCGCCGACGAGCACGCCCGCGCCGCCGAGCGCGGCGGCGGCGCGGAAGCCGGCCTCGTCGGTCAGGTCGTCGCCGAAGACGAGCGGGGTCGTGCCCGCCATCGCCGCCGACGCTGCGAGCGCGGTTACCGCGCGGCCCTTGTCGCCGTCCGAGCGGACCTCCGCCATCATCTTCCCGCGCTGGAGGTGGAGGCCGTGCGCGCGGGCCAGCCGCTCGGCGAGCGCGGTCGCCTCCGCCTCGTGCTCGGGCGCTTGGCGGTAATGGAGGCCGGCGCCGAGCGTTTTCCGCTCCACGAGCACGCCGGGGCGGGACGTGGCGAAGGCCTCGAACTCGGCGCGGATCGCGGGAAGCGCCGGCGACGGCGCGACGGCGGACGGCGCGCCCTCCGCGCGGAACTCGGCGCCATGGCTGCCCGCGAGCGCGAGGCCGTGCGCGGCGTCGCCCAGCATGCGGTCGAGCTGCTCGATCGACCGGCCGCTGACGATCGCGACGCGGCCGGGCATCGCGTCCGCCAGCCGGCCGAGGAGCGCGGCGAGCTCGGGATCGGCGCGGACCCGGCCGGGGTCGTCGACCAGCTCGGCGAGCGTGCCGTCGAAGTCGAGGAACAGGCTGGCGTCGCGGATCAGGTCGAGCGGCGGCTCGGCGAGGAGGACGTCGGTGGAAGGCATGCCCGGGAGAACCGTTACCGGAGGGGGGTGTTCCGGGCTAGCTCGACGCGACCCAAGCAGGGAACGCCATCGCCAGCGCCGCCGCGTCGTCGTAGACCGCTTTCGCGCCCGCCAGCGCTTCGCGGTCGAAGCCGCCT
>DASVSW010000330.1:0-2104 GCA_036387895.1 Sphingomonas sp. | reverse complement strand
GCGCAGGCCGGGGCCCAAAGCGACGCGCGCCTCCTCGCCGAGTTCAGCACCTATCTCCCTAGGCCCCGGCCTGCGCCGGGGTGGGACCCGCCTGCCCGGCGTCATCGCCCGGCCGGACGGCCCCGCCCAACAAACCCCTGTCCTACCGCCCCCGCTTCCGCCAGAGTCGCGCCCATGCCCCCGTCGATTCACCCGCGGCCTCTGATGAACGCGCGTCCACGCCTCTACGTCCATAAATCTGTTCAGGTCCGCGCCCGCTGATGGCGACCTCGCTCGGCCTCGATGAACCGCCCCAGCCGGCCGGCGCCTCTCCGTACCGCGTTCTCGCGCGCAAATACCGGCCGCAAACCTTCTCCGAGCTGATCGGGCAAGGTCCGATGGTCCGCACGCTGGGCAACGCGATCAAGCGCGGGCGGCTCGCCCACGCCTTCCTGATGACCGGCGTGCGCGGGGTGGGGAAGACCTCGACGGCGCGGCTGATCGCCAAGGCGCTGAACTGCGTCGGCCCGGACGGGCAGGGCGGGCCCACGATCGACCCATGCGGGCGTTGCGAGCCGTGCCGCGCCATCGCGGAAGGCCGCCACATCGACGTGATCGAGATGGACGCCGCCAGCCACACCGGCGTCGACGACGTCCGCGAGATCATCGAAGCGTCGCGCTACGCCGCGGTCACCGCGCGCTACAAGATCTACATCGTGGACGAGGTCCACATGCTCTCGAAGAACGCGTTCAACGCGTTGCTCAAGACGCTGGAGGAGCCGCCCGCGCATGTGAAGTTCCTGTTCGCCACCACGGAGGTGAACAAGGTCCCGATCACCGTGCTGTCGCGCTGCCAGCGCTTCGACCTCCGCCGCATCTCCGCCGAGCTGCTGGCCGGCCATTTCGCCGAGGTCTGCGCCAAGGAGGGCGTGTCGGCCGAGCCCGAGGCGCTGATGCTCGTCGCCCGCGCGGCGGAAGGCTCTGCGCGCGACGGCCTCTCGATCCTCGATCAGGCGATCGCCCACGCCGACCTGGAGGGCTCGGGCGTCACCGCCGACGCCGTGCGCCAGATGCTGGGCCTGTCCGACCGCGGCGCGGTGCGCGACCTGCTGGGGCTGGTGCTCGCCGGCGACGGGCCGGGCGCGCTGTCGGCGCTTCGGCGGCAATACGACTACGGCGTCGACCCTTTGGGCGTGCTCCGCTCGATGCTGGAGACCGTCCACGGCGTAACTCTCGTCAAGGTCGGAACCGCGCCCGACATGGCGCAGCCGATCGAGGAACGCGCGGCTTACGAGGACTGGGCGGGACGGCTCTCCTTTCCCTCGCTCCACCGGCTCTGGCAGCTGCTCCTCCGCGGCCATGACGAGGTCGCCCGCGCGTCGCTGCCGATCGAGGCGGCGGAGATGGCGCTGCTCCGCGTCGTTCACGCCTCGACGCTCCCCGACCCGGGCGAGCTGGCGCGGATGCTGGCGGGCGGCGAAGGTGACAGGAAAACGCCCGCCATTGGTTCAACGTCGTCAACTTCGGCGGCCCAGGCTCTTACCGCGTCTCCGGCTCCGGCCCATGCGGCGGCGGCGGCTCAGCCTACGCTGCCGGCCGACTTCGCCGGCCTGGTCGCCCTGCTCGAAGACAAGGGCAGTCACGCGCTCGCCGCCCGGCTGACTCATTCCGCCAGCGTCATCCGCTACGCCCCGCCCGACCTGACCTTGAGCAGCGCGCGTCCGTTGCCGCCCGAGCTGCCCCGCGAGCTGGCGGAGGCGCTTCGCCATGCCACAGGCCAGGTCTGGCGCATCGCGTTGGACGACGCGCCCGGCGAACCCACCTTGCGCGAACGGGCGAAAGCGGCCGAAGAGGCGGAACGCCAGGCGGTGCTCGACAGTCCCCTGGTCAGGGCCGCGTTCGACGCGTTCCCGAACGCCGAGCTGGTCGATTGGACGAAGAACGGAGTAGCGAAATGAAGAACTTGGACGAGATCATGGCCATGGCGCAGAACGTCCAGGCCGAGCTGCAGAAGGCGCAGGCCAATCTCGACAACATCGAGGTCGAGGGCCAGTCGGGCGGCGGCCTGGTGAAGGTGCGCGCGTCCGCCAAGGGCCGCATCATCGGCGTCGACATCGACCCGTCG
>DASVSW010000329.1:0-4788 GCA_036387895.1 Sphingomonas sp. | reverse complement strand
GAGAACATCGGTTACCTGTGGCTGATCCTGGAGCCGGCGCTGCTCTGCGTGATGGTCGCGCTGATCCATTCCAAGGGGCCGACCCATTTCGGGTCGGACATGAAGCCCATCCCGTTCGCGCTGACCGGCTACTGCGTGTTTGTCATGTTCCGCGGCATCTTCACCCGCGCGGAAGGCGCGCTCGAAACCAACCTCCCGCTTCTGTACCACCGCAACATCAGCATCTTCGACGTTCTCCTGTCGCGCGCGCTGCTGGAGGCGGCGTCGGCGTTCTTCGCCTTCGTGTTCCTGATGTCGATGGCCGTGGCGGCGGGTTTCGCCAATCCGCCTGAGCGGCCGCTCATCCTCTTGCTCGGTTACGTGCTGATGTTGCTGCTCAGCTTCGGCGTCGGGATGATCGTCTGCGCCTTGACGTATGAGAATCGCTCGTTCGGGCGCTTGGTGCATCCGATCGGCTACATCCTGCTGCCACTGTCCGGCGTCTTCTACGCCATGCAGTGGCTGCCGAACTCGTATGTGGACGTGTTCTACTGGATGCCGCTCGCCCATGTCATCGAGCTGACCCGTCACGGCCAGTTCCGTAGCGCGGAGCTGGACTTCGTCGATCCGCTCTATTTGGGTGTCTGGATCCTCGGATCGCTGTTCCTCGGCCTCCTCTCGATCTCCGTGCTGCGCGGCAAAATCCACATGTCTTGACGCCATGATGCGCGTATAGGTCCGGAGCGGGCCGCGTGCGCGTCGCGCAGGAGGACTGATGAACGCCCACGGTTTCATGATGCCGGCGCAGGTCGACGCCGGCCCGCGCGCCAGCTGGCGCGAGCGCCTCGTCTCCGCGCGGCGCAGCTATGGCTGGTTCATCGCGGTGGTGATCCTGCCGCTCGCGGTGATCGGGACCTATCTCTACGCCTTCGCCTCCGACCAGTACGTCTCCGAAGCGCACTACCTCGTCCGGTCGCAGGACGCGCCCAAGGCGTCGGCCGGCGGCCTGAGCGGGCTTCTGGGCGGCGCGGGCGCGGCGCTGGGCGGCGTGGGGGAGGCGGCCAGCGTGTCCGACTACCTGACATCGCACGACGTGGTGAACTCGCTGCGCCGGTCGATCGACCTCGTCGCGATCTTCCGCCGTCCGGAAGCGGACGCGTGGAGCCGGCTTGCCTATGAGAACCCCACCCCCGAAGCGCTGCTGAAATTCTACCGGAGCCAGGTCTCCGTCGAGTTCGACTCGGAAACGGGCATCACCGAGTTGCACGTCCGCGCCTTCCGGCCCCAGGACGCCAACCTGCTCGCGCGCAGCCTGCTCGCTCTCGGCGAGCAGCGCGTCAACTACATGAACGAGCGCGCCTTCCGCGACGCCGTCGAGCTCTCCCGGCGACAGCTCCAGGAGGCGACGCGGGCGCTGACGCGCGTCCAGGCGCAGGTGACCGCTTTCCGCCAGGAGGAACGCGACATCAACCCGACCGGCTCCGCCGAGGCGCAGCTGGGTCTCGTCACGCAGCTGACCGCGCAGCTCGCCGCCGCGCGGTCGCAGCGCGACCTGACCTCCCAGCTGATCGGCACCCGCAACCCGCAATACGAGGCGCTGAACCAACAGGTCCGCTCGCTCGAGACGCAGGTGGGCGCGCAGTCCGGGCGGCTGACGGGCGGCAGCGGCACGATCGCGGCCGATCTCGGCAACTACGAGCGCCTCCGCATCGAGCAGGAACTGCTCGCCAAGCGCTACGACGCCGCGAGCTCCGCCTACGAGCTCGCGCGGCAGCAGGCGGTGCGGCAGCAGCTCTACCTCACCCGCATCGTCGACCCGAACATGCCGGTGAAGTCCCTCTACCCTAAGCGCGGCGTCATCCTGCTGACGATGCTGGCGGCATTGCTGGTCATCTACGGCATCGGCTGGCTCATCGCCGCCGGCGTCCGGGAACACGCCGCCTGATCCGCGGGAGCGTGCGGGAAGGATAGTGGCGACCCCCGTCCCGACGCGTTTCCTCCGTGCGCCGCCCTTTCCATGGCTGGCGTCGCCCGTCGTGCTGGAGGCCGACGACGTCGACGCAGGACCGGTTGACCTCGCCGCCGCGTCGGAGGCGCTGCGACGGGCGCGCGTGGGCGGCGCGTTCTGGGCCGCGCCGTCGAGCGCGGGCGGGGAGGGCGATCCCTGGACGGCCGCCGAGGGAGCGGCCGAGGTTCGCGCCGAGGCCGACGACCCGCTGGCGCTCGTCGCGCACCTGCTCGGCCGGCGGGTCCTGACGACGGGCGGCACGGCCCGGTCCGCGGCCGAGATGGACGACGCCCTCCGGCGCTCGCTGGAGGGCAGGGCCTGGATCGATCCGTTCACCGGGGCGCCGACCACCCTCCTCGCGACGATCGAACTCCTCGGCGATTGGCGGCGCGCGCTGGACGCTAACCGCCGCATCGGCGTCGCCGCCGGCATGACGGCGTGGAAGCGCGACGCGGTGGCGCGGTTCCTGTGGGACGGGCGCTCGTCGCCTCCCTTCCGGTCGCCCGCGGACGCGATCGCGGCCGGAAGGGCGACGGGGCGCGCCGTGGCGTGCTGGCCGTCGCGGGTGGGCGAGGACATGGAGGCGCGGGCGCGGGCCGCGGGCGTGCCCATCGCCTGGGTGGAGGACGGCTTCCTCCGGTCGAACGGGTTGGGCGCGGACCTGCGCGCGCCGGGATCAATCGCCGTCGACTTCAGCGGCCTCCATTTCGATCCCGCCGGTCCCAGCGACCTCGAGACGCTGCTGGCGACGCACCCCTTCTCCCCGGCGCTGCTGCGCCGCGCCCGCGCGCTTCGCGAGCGGATCGTGGCGGGCCGCATCGGCAAGTACGGCGTGAGCCGGGGCGAGCCGCCCGCCCTGCCGCAGGGGCGGCGGATCGCGCTCGCGATCGGGCAGGTGTCGGACGACCTCTCCGTCCGGCGCGCGGGCGCGGGCGTCCCCGACGATCTGGCGCTCCTCGAACGGGTGCGCGGTCTCGAGCCCGACGCCTTCCTGGTCTATCGCCCGCATCCCGACGTCGTCGCGGGCCATCGCGAGGGCCGGGTCGACGACGCCCGCGTGCGGCGCTGGGCCGACCGGGTCGAGGCCGACGGCGACCTCCTGTCGCTCGTCGAGCGGGCGGACGCGGTCCACGTCCTGTCGTCGCTCACCGGGTTCGAAGCGCTGATGCGCGGGCGCGAGGTGGTCGTCCACGGGCTGCCCTTCTACGCGGGCTGGGGGCTGACGCGGGATCTGGCGACCCCGCCCGCGCGGCGCGGTCGAAAGCTGGAACTGGACGCGCTGGTCGCGGCGGCGCTGATCCTTTATCCGCGATACCTCGATCCCGTGACCCAGCTACCTTGCCCACCCGAGCTCCTCGTCGAGCGCATCGCCGCCGGCCAAGCCGCGGGCCATAGCTGGCTCGTGGGCCTGCGCCGGGCGCAGGGGCGCCTCCGCCGCGGGCTGGCCAAGGCGCGGGCGACCATGCTGACCGGAAGGCGCGCGCGATGAGCGGCCCGGTACCCAAACGCTCCTTCCTGTTCCTCCAAGGGCCGCACGGCTCCTTTTTCTGGAGGCTCGGCCAGGCGCTCGCGGCCGACGGGCACGCGGTCCACCGCATCAACCTGAACGGCGGCGACCGCGCGGACTGGCCGGGCCCGGCGGTCGACTATCGCGGAGCGTTGCGCGGCTGGCCGATCTTCTTCGACGATTTCGTCTCGGAGCACGGCGTCACCGATCTGATCCTGTTCGGCGACTGCCGCCCGCACCACGGTTCGGCGCACGGCATGGCCTCGCTGCGCAACATCCGCGTCCATGTCGTGGAGGAGGGCTATATCCGCCCCGACTTCATGACGTTCCAGGAGGACGGGGTGAACGGCAACTCGACGCTGCCGCGCGACCCCGACTGGTATCGCGAACAGGCGCGGCTGGCGCCCCCGCCGCCCACGCCGCCTGTCGTCCCGTCCAGCTTCCGCCGGCGCGTCGACGAGACGATGCGCTACTCGGTCGCGACCGCGCTGCGCTGGCCCCTGTACCCCTTCTACCGCTCCCATCGCCTCGACTCGATGACGCGCGAGGCGCTCGGTTGGGCGCTGCGCCTCGCGACGCGCGAACGGGAGGCGCGGCGTTCGGCCGACGCCTGGACGCGGGTCGCCGGGCGGCCGTATTTCGCCCTGCCGCTGCAGCTCAACACCGACTACCAGCTCCGCGTCCATTCCCCCTTCGACGACATGACCGCGGCGCTCCGCTTCGTCGTCAAGAGCTTCGCCCGATCCGCGCCGGCCGACGTGGACCTGGTCGTGAAGCGCCATCCGCTCGACGGCGGGCTCCGGCCCTGGCGCCGGCTGACCGCCCGGCTCGCGCGCCGCTACGGCGTCGAGGACCGCGTCCATTATCTCGGCGAGGCGGACATCGGGCCGGTCGTCGAGGGCGCGCGGGGCGTGGTGACCGTGAACAGCACGGTGGGCACGCTCGCGCTCAACAGGGGCATCCCCGTGGCCGTGCTGGGCCATGCGGTCTACGACGTGCCGGGCATCGTCCATTCGGGACCGCTCGACGCCTTCTGGACGGCGCCGAGCCCGCCCGACCGGACGCTTTACGAAGATTTCCGCCGCGTCCTGATCGACCGCTGCCTCATCGCGGGCGGCTACGGCAGCGACGAGGGCGTCGCCCTGCTGGTCGAAAGCGCCCGCGCGCGCCTGACCGCGCGCCTCACCGCCCTGACGCCGGAGAGGATCGCGGCGCGTTGGGGGTGAAGCCGTTCCGAGCCTTCGCGCCGATGTTGCTGAGCCGCAGCTACGTCCCCGGACGCTGGCGGCTGGGG
>DASVSW010000328.1:0-7069 GCA_036387895.1 Sphingomonas sp. | reverse complement strand
CATGCCGCTCGCCATCCTCGACATCGGCTATCCCGGGCTGGGCCTGGGCGGCGTCGCGACCGGCCGGTTCACGCTGGCGCTGCCGGCAGCGGGCGCGCCGACCGGGCGCGCGGACCTGACGGTGCGCGGGCTGAGCCGGGCCGGGCTGGTGCTCACGTCGCGGCCGATCGACTTAGGCCTGGCGGCGGTGCTCTCGCCCGACCGGCTGGGCGTCCGCGCGGTCGCGGCGTCCGGCGGCCGGACGGTCGGCCGGGCGCAGGCCTTGTGGACGCCGCTCGCGGGCGGCGATCTTGGGACGCGGCTCGCGAACGCGCCGATGACGGGACAGCTGCGCTACAGCGGTCCGGCGGACACGCTCTGGCGGTTGACGGGCGTCGAGCTGTTCGACCTGTCCGGCCCCGTCGCCATCGCCGCCGACCTCCGCGGCCGGATCGACGCGCCGACGATCCGCGGCGTGCTCCGCGCCGACGGCGCGCGGATCGAGAGCGGCCGCACGGGCACCGTCCTCACGGGCGTGCGCGCGACCGGGCGCTTCGCCGGCTCGGAGCTCCGGATCGAGCGGTTCGAGGCGCAGGCCGGGCGCGAGGGCCGCGTCACGGGCTCCGGCCGGTTCGACTTCGCGGCGGCGAACGGCGTCGGCATGGATCTGAACGTCCAGGCGGAGCGCGCGCCGATGATCGCGCGCGACGACATCGCCGCCACCGTCACCGGCCCGCTCGCCTTCCGGTCGGACGGCTCGGGCGGGACGATCACCGGCGACGTCGTGCTCGACCGGGCGCGCTACCGCCTGGGCCGCGCCGCCGCGACGAGCGCCGCGCCCCGGCTCAAGGTCCGAGAGATCAACGTCCCCGGCGGCGGCGTGGAGGAGGAGGCGGGCCCGCTCCGCCCCTGGACGATGGACGTCCGCGCCCGCGCGCCGGGCCGCGTCGTCGTGACGGGCCTCGGGCTCAACAGCGAATGGTCGGCGGACCTCAAGATCGGCGGCCAGCCGTCCAACCCCGCCATCACCGGCGTCGCGACGCTCGTCCGCGGCGACTACGAGTTCGCCGGCCGCGAGTTCGACCTCGACCGCGGCGTCATTCGCTTCGCCGGCGAGCAGCCCGCCAACCCCGCGCTCGACATCAGCGCCAACGCCGGGGCGACGGGCCTGAACGCGCAGATCCGCGTGACCGGCAGCGCGCTCCGGCCGGAGATCGGCTTCACCAGCACGCCCGCGCTGCCGCAGGACGAGCTCCTGTCGCGCCTCCTGTTCGGCACCTCGATCACCAACCTGTCGGCGCCCGAAGCGCTCCAGCTCGCGGCCGCGGTCGCGGCGCTGCGCGACGGTTCAGGCGACCTCAACCCGATCAACGCGGTGCGGCGCGCGGCGGGGCTAGACCGCCTCCGCATCCTCCCCGCCGATCCGCAAACGGGGCAGGGGACGGCGGTCGCCGCCGGCAAGTACCTGACGCGCCGCTTCTACGCGGAGATCGTGACGGACGGGCAGGGCTACTCCGCCACCCGCGTCGAATTCCAGGTCACGCGCTGGCTGTCGCTGCTGTCGAGCATCTCGACCATCGGCCGGCAGAGCGCGAACGTGCGGGTGTCGCGGGACTACTGAGCGCGACTCCGTCCGTCACCCCAGCGTAAGCTGGGATCGTTCGCCGAGAGCGCAGCGCAGTCGAACCGCGCGATCCCAGCTTTCGCTGGGATGACGAGCGGGTCGGACCCTTCAGACGCGACTAGCCGTTCCCGCCTGCGCATGACCACGCCCCAGATCCTGTCCATCCTCACGCTCCTCGGCATGATGGGGCTCTTCCTATGGGGGCGCTTCCGTTACGACGTGACCGCGGTCATCGCGTTGCTCGCGGCGCTGACGCTGGGGGTGGTCAAGCCGGAGGACGCCTTTAAGGGCTTCTCCGACGACATCGTCATCATCGTCGCCTCCGCGCTGGTGCTGTCGGCCGCCGTGCAGAAGTCGGGCGTGGTCGAGCGCGCGCTCGCCTTCGTGTCGCGCTACGTGAAGCGGATGCGCGGGCAGCTGGTCGTGCTGACGACCGCCGTCGCCTTCTCGTCGGCGCTGGTGAAGAACATCGGCGCGCTCGCGATGCTGATGCCCGCCGCCTTCCAGATGGCGAAGAAGTCGAACAGCTCGCCGTCCTGCTTCCTGATGCCGATGAGCTTCGCGTCGCTCCTGGGCGGGCTGATCACGCTGGTCGGCACCTCGCCGAACATCATCGTCAGCCGCGTGCGCGAGCGGATGACGGGCGAGCCGTTCGGCATGTTCGACTACGCCCCCGTCGGGCTCGGGCTGACGGTCATGGGCCTGGTGTTCCTCGCCTTCGGCCACCGCCTGCTGCCGGGCGGGCGCCGCGCCGCGCCGTCCATGGGCGAAGCGCTGGACATCAAAGGCTACGTCACCGAGGCCGAGGTGCCGGAGACCTCGCCCGCCGTCGGTGAGACGGTGGCGGACTTCCTCGACCGCCACGACCGCGAGGTGACGGTGGCGCAGGTGCTCCGTCCGGGCGGCATCGCGCGGATCACGCCGATGCCCGACCTGAGGATCGATTCGGGCGACACGCTGATCCTGGGCGGCGAGCCCGACGCTCTGGAGCGCGTCATCGCGCGCGACCGGATGCGCCTGGAAGGCGAGCATCGCGAGACGGAGAAGGCGTCCGACGAGGACGAGGTCGGCGTGATCGAGGCGGTGATCAACATGAGCTCGCCGCTGGTCGGCCAGACCGCCGGCCGAATGGACATGCAGCGCAGCTTCGGCGTTAACCTCATCGCCCTGTCGCGCGAGGGCGAGCGGCTGTCGCGGCGTCTGGGCGATATCCAGCTCCGCGCCGGCGACGTGATCGTGCTCCAGGGTTCGCTAGAGCGCCTACCGGAGAAGCTGCGCGATCTGGGCTGCCTGCCCCTGGCCGAGCGCAAGGTGCGGCTCGGCACGGCGCGGGGCGGGTTCCTGGCGGTCGCGATCCTGGCGACGGCGATGGTCGCGACCGCCACGGGGCTGGTGCCGGTCGCGGTGGCCTTCTTCTCGGCGGCGGCGCTCGTCATCATCACCGGCGCGCTGCCCGTGCGCGAGGCGTACGACCATATCGAATGGCCGATCCTCGTCATGCTCGGCGCGCTGATCCCGGTCAGCGACTCGCTCCGGACGACGGGCGCGTCCGACGTGATCGCGACGGGCCTGGCGCAGTTCGCCGCGACGCTGCCGGCCTGGGGCGCGGTGGCGCTGATCCTGGCGGCCGCGATGGCGGTGACGCCCTTCCTCAACAACGCCGCCACCGTGCTGGTGATGGCGCCCATCGCGGCGACCTTCGCGGGCGACCTCGGCTACCGGCCGGAGGCGTTCCTGATGGCGACGGCGGTGGGGGCGGGGTGCGACTTCCTCACGCCGATCGGGCACCAGTGCAACACGCTGGTGTTCGGGCCGGGCGGGTACAAGTTCGGCGACTACGCCAGGCTCGGCGCGCCCTTGTCGGCGCTGGTGCTGATCGTCGGCACGCCGTTGCTGATCGCGGTGTGGCCGCTCCGCTGAGTCCTCCCCCGCCAGGCGGAGGGGGCGTAGGTCGATCAGCGACAGGGGTTCCCAGCAAAGTACTACTTTGCTGGGGTCCTCCGCCGGGGGCATGTCGCCGACCGGAGCCGGCTTGCGGAACGCAAGCCGTCGCGAAGCGGTGGAGGGGGAGGACCGCTCAAGCGTTCGCCAGTCCTCCCCCTCCGTCACGCCTTCGGCGCGCCACCTCCCCCTGGCGGGGGAGGACCCGAGGTCAGGCCGCCTGTTCGGCCGGCAGCCCGACGACCGTCTTCACCTCCATGAAGTCGGTCAGGCCATAGCGCCCGTTCTCGCGCCCGTTGCCCGACTGCTTGTACCCGCCGAAGGGTGCCGCGATGTCGGGGCTCCACGAGTTGATCGTGACCAGCCCGGCGCGCAAGCGGGGCGCCACCTTGGCCGCGCGCTCCGGGTCGCCGGTGATCGTCGCCGACAGGCCGTATGGCGTGCCGTTGGCGATGCGGATCGCCTCGGCCTCGTCCTCGTAGGTCATGACGGTCGCGACCGGGCCGAACACCTCCTCCTGCGCGATCCGCATGTCGGGCGTGACGCCGGTGAACAGCGTGGGCCGCACGTAATAGCCCGCGTTGCGCCCGTCCGGCCGGCCCAGCCCGCCCGTCACCAGCGTCGCGCCCTCGTCGATCGCCGACTGGATCAGGCCCTGGATCTTCTCATACTGCGCCTTGTTGACGACGGGGCCGATGTGCTGGCCCATTTCGGCGGGGTCGCCGACGAGCGTCTGCTCCATCATCGACTTGATGATCGCGGTCGCCTCGTCGACCTGGCTCCGATGGATCAGCAGACGCGTCGGCGCGATGCAGCTCTGCCCGGAATTGGCGAGCACGCCCGCGACCGTGCCCGGCAGCGTCTTGGCCAGGTCCGCGCCCTCCAGCACCAGGTTCGCCGCCTTGCCGCCCAGCTCCTGATGGACGCGCTTCACGGTACGCGCCGCGGCCTCCGCCACCGCGATCCCCGCCCGCGTCGAGCCGGTGAAGCTGACCATGTCGACGTCCGGGTGCGCCGACAACGTGGCACCCACGCCCGGCCCGTCGCCGTTGACGAGGTTGAACACGCCCGCCGGCACGCCCGCCGCGTCCAGCACCTCCGCCAGGATGATCGCGCAGGTGGGCGCCTCCTCGGACGGCTTGAGCACCATCGTGTCCCCCGCCGCCAGAGCGGGCGCGACCTTGGCGCAGATCTGGTTGAGCGGCCAGTTCCAGGGCGTGATCATCGCCACCACACCCAGCGGCTCGTGGACGACGCGCGCGCGGCCGACCTGCTCCTCCCACTTGAACTCGCCCAACGCCTTCAGCGTCGCGGCGAAATGGCCGAGTCCGGTCGGCGCCTGAGCCGCGGTCGCGAGGCCCATCGGCGCGCCCATCTCCTCGCTCATCGCCTTGGCGAAGTCGGGCATGCGCTTCTTGTACTCGTCGATGATCCGGCCGAGCAGCGCCGCGCGCTCGGCGACGGAGGTCTGCGACCAGCTCTCGAATGCGCGCTTGGCCGCCGCGACCGCGCGATCCGCGTCGGCGGGGCTGCCGAGCGTGATCTCGGTGACGGGCTGCTCGGTCGACGGGTCGATGACCTGATAGGGTCGCCCGCCGTCCGACTCGACCCACTGGCCGTCGATATAGTGCTTGGGGTAGCTCTTCATCGCGCCTCTCCGCTGACCTGTTTCGAAGGGCGGGTTTGCTGCGGAGCGGGGCGGGTTGCAACCGGAAACGGATAGGAGGCGGGCATGGAGCGCCGGGCGGTGATCGAGCGGACGGGCGGACCGGAGGCGATCGGCTGGGCGGACGTCGACCTGCCGACGCCTGGCCCGGGCGAGGTCCGGATGCGCAATACGGCGGTCGGGCTCAACTACATCGACACCTATCACCGGTCGGGCGTGTACCCGGTGCCGCTGCCGAGCGGGCTGGGGATGGAGGCCGCGGGGGTCGTCGAGGCGGTAGGCGACGGCGTCGTCGACCTCGTGCCCGGCGACCGCATCGCGACCTTCGGCCCGCTGATCGGCGCCTATGCGACCGCGCGCAACCTGCCGGCAGCGCAGCTCTTCCGCATCCCCGACGACGTCGACGACGGGACCGCCGCGGCCGTGCTGCTCAAGGGCTGCACCGCCGAGTTCCTCGCGGAGCGCTGCGTGAGCGTCCGGCCCGGCGAGCCGGTCCTGGTCTGGGCGGCGGCGGGCGGGGTGGGGCAGCTGCTCGTCGGGTGGCTCAAGGCGCTGGGCGCGGTGGTGATCGGCACGGTCTCGACCGAGGAGAAGGCGGCTCGCATCCGGGAGCTCGGCGCTGACCACGCGATCGTCCACACGCGCGAGGACGTCGCGGCGCGCGTCCGTGAGATCACGGGCGGGGAGGGGGTCGCCGTCTCCTTCGACAGCGTCGGCCAGGCGAGCTGGGACGCGTCGCTCGCGAGCGTCCGGCGGCGGGGCACGATCGTCAGCTACGGCAACGCGGGCGGGCCGGTGACGGGGGTAGGCCTCGGCGTGCTGGCGCAACGCGGATCGCTGTTCGTCACGCGGCCGACGCTGTTCGACTATTACCGCGATCCCGCCGAGCGCCACGCCGGCGTCGAACGGCTCTGGGCGATGCTGAGGTCCGGCGCCATCCGCCCGGAGATCGGGCGGACTTTCGCGCTCGAAGAAGCCGCGGACGCGCATCGCGCGCTGGAGGCGGGCGAGACGCAGGGGAGCGTGGTGCTGGTGCCGTAGAGACGGCCGCTAAACCGACGGCCTACCCCGGCGAAGGCCGGGGCCCAGCTCCCGCGCACGACGTCGCAGAGGGGGAGTTAGCGAGGACTCGTGCGGCGGCCTTGGGCCCCGGCCTTCGTCGAGGTGGGGCGGATCTGGGGATAGAAGCTCGATCGCGTGGCCGCGACCTTGGCCACAGGCCCTTGCAACGAAACCCGAACACGCGCATTCTGCATGTGCGGTACAGTATAACATAACTACCGCGTGCCCGGCCGAGGGCGGTCGGGCGCAAGCTTAGGAGATGTGCCATGGCCTATGCCGACCACAAGGAGAACAAGGCGGCCGCGATCGGCTCCGCGATCCTGATCCAGGCGGGGATCGGCGCGGCGCTGTTCACCGGCCTCGTCGTGACCACGACGACGAAGCAGAAGGACCCGCCGCTGCCGATCGAGTTCGTCACCATCCCGCCGGCGCCCGAACCGGTCCCGGAGCCCGAGCCCGTCGAGATCGCCGCCCGGCCCGAAACGCCTCAGCCGCGGATCAACGTGCCGGTCCCGGTCGTCCGGACGCCCAGCCCCGTCGATCTGACCACGACGACCGCGATCACGCCGATCCTGCCGCCGGTCCTGCCGCCCGCTCCCGAACCGCGGATCCTGCGCGTCGAGCCGCCCGTCCCGCCGGCGGTGGACCTGTCGCGCGCGCTGGCGCCCCGTGGGAACGTGGGCGCCTGGTTCCCGCAGGACAGCTACCCGCCCGCCGCCCGGCGCGCGGGCGTGGAGGGGCGGGTGAGCGTGTCGCTCGCGGTGAACGCGGACGGCCGGGTCGCCGCGTGCAGCGTC
>DASVSW010000327.1:0-13586 GCA_036387895.1 Sphingomonas sp. | reverse complement strand
CACGGTCGTCGCGCGGGCGCGCGCCGTCCTCGCCGACGTCCGCGAGATCGAGGTGCTGGCGGCGCGCTGGTCCGACACGCTGTCGGGCACCTTGCGGCTGGGCACCACGCCCACGCTCGGCCCCTATCTCCTGTCGCCCATCACGCCGACCTGCACCGCGCGGCGCCCGAGCTGCGGCTCTACGTCCGCGAGGGCATCCCCGACGAGCAGGCGCTGGAGCTCTCGCGCGGCAACCTCGACGTGCTCCTGGGGCCGCTGCCGATCATAGGCGACGATCTCGAAGTGCAGCCGCTCTTCCGCGAGCCGCTCCACCTGGTCGCCGCCAGCGACGACGCGCTCGCCGCCGCCGCCTCCGTCGACCCGGCCCGGCTCTCCGGCAAGCTCCTCCTGTCGATCGACCGGCGGCACCATTACCATCGGCAGGTCGCCGAGCTGGCGGAACTGTACGGCATGCGGCTCGCCGCCGATTACGAGGGCACCAGCCTCGACAGCCTCCACCAGATGGCGGCGAGCGGCCTGGGGCTCACCGTCCTGCCCGCGCTCTACCTCTATTCGGACGTGGGCGGGACGGCGGGCGTCCGGGTGCTGCCGGTGTCAGGTTGGCGCGCGTACCGCTCGATCGCGCTGGCGTGGCGGCGCTCGTCGAGCATGACCTCGGCCTTCCGCCTGCTCGCCGATCAGATCCAGCGCTCCGCCGTCGACGCGCTCAAGGCCATAGCCTCCGCCTAAGACCGCTCCGGCCGGCTATCTATTGGCCGGGGAACGCCGCCCGCGCGACTTCCCCTCGCGACGCTCGGCGAGCACACCCCTGACGCCCGAACCGATCCTGCGTCCGGAGCGTCGCCCCTAGGCTCCGGACGCCCCCGCTCGTGGATGCCGACGCGTCAGGCGCCTGTCATCCTGAGTCAGGCCACCTCGAGCGTGACCCCGCTGTCGGGCCACTCGTCGGCGACGACCTCGTCGATCTGGCGCGATATGCCGCGCGTCAGCGCGGCGTGGACGGTCACGCGGAAGCCGCGCGCGACCAGGCCTTCGACCGCCCAGCGAACGCAGTAATCGGCGGCGACTCCGAGCACATCGATCTCTTGCACGCCCGACGTGCTTAGCGCGTCGAAAAACGCGTCGCGATCGCTCGTCCCGCCGATATCGATCCGGCTCACCGCCAGGCCGGGCTCCGCCCACATGTCGAACACGCCCTTCTCGAGCGTGTAGAGCGGGACGCCTGGATCGATTCGGTCCGTCTGGACCACCGACCGCCATCCCGCCTCGCCGCGCACGCAATGAATGGGGAACTCCGCCGCCTCCGCGGTGGCCGCGTACGTTTCGGAATAATGGGTGTCGAACGTCAGCAGGACGCCGGCCGTATCGGCCGGGTCGAGGGCGGCGAGCCAGTCGTTCATCGGCCCGATCAGCGCCTCGGCGCTGCCGACGTACAAGGCGCCGTCGGGCCTCATGAAGTCCCGTTGCGCGTCCACCACGATCACGAACTTCGCCATGTCGATCCGTCCTCTGTATCGTCGCTTGACATATATCCAACACGCGTATTAGTAAAGCGCAAGTTGCATATATGGGTGGTCCATGACGGAAGCGGCGTTCATCGAGAGCTATGACCCGAGCCTCTACGATCGGCCCTCGGTCGCGGTCGACCTGATCCTGATGAGCGTCGTCGAGGGCGCGCCCGCCGCGCTGCTCCTGCGGAGGGACGCCCATCCCCATCTCGGGCGCTGGGCGCTGCCCGGCGGCTTCGTCGGCCTGGACGAGAGCCTAGACGCCGCCGCTCGCCGCGTGCTCGCGACCAAGGCGCGGATGGAGGACGCCTATGTCGAGCAGCTCTACACCTTCGGCGCGGTGGACCGCGATCCGCGCACCCGGATCATCAGCGTCGCCTATTTCGCGCTGCTGCCGCCCGCCCGCTTCGCCGCCGCGCTGAAGGCCGCGCCCGAACTGACGCTCGCCGAGCTCGTCGTGCCCTGGCCCGGCGAGGAGGGGGGTGCGGTGGAGGCGCGATCGGCCGACGGCGACCCGTTGCCGCTCGCGTTCGACCACGCCGACATGCTGGGGCTCGCGGTCCTGCGCCTGCGCGGCAAGCTCGACTGGTCGGACGTCGCCTATGCCCTGCTTCCGGAGCGCTTCACGCTGCGCGCGTTGCAGGACGTGCACGAGGCGATCCGCGGGCGTCCCCTCAACAAGCCCGCCTTCCGCCGCCGGATGCTCGACACCGGCAGGCTGGAGCCGACCGGCGAGCGCGAAACGGGCGCCTCGTTCCGGCCCGCCGAACTCTTCCGTCTCCGCGCACCACAGGAGTAGAACGTCATGGCATCGATCAAGAACCTCGGCTTCCTGGCGCAGCTGCGCAGCGACGCCAGCAACCACGTCATCCGCTACCGCGGCGGCAAGGTCCGCCAGAGCGGGCGCGGGCTCGTCTTCTGGTTCCGGCCCGAGACCGCGAGCATCGCCGAACTGCCGATGGACGACCGCGAGATGGCCGTGTTCGTCAAGGGCCGCAGCCAGGATTTCCAGAGCGTCGCGGTGCAAGGCACGTTGACCTGGCGCGTCCTCGACCCCGAGCTGCTCGCGTCGCGCGTCGACTTCAGCCTCGGCCTCCTGACCGGTGCGTACAGGAGCGAGCCGATCCAGCGGATCGAGACGCGGCTCGCCGGCCTCGTCAACCAGGCGGCGCTGCAGTATCTGGCGCAAGCGCCGGTACGCGCCCTGCTCGACGCCGGACCCGAGCCGTTGCGCCACCGGCTGGAGACGGCGCTGGCGGGTGATCCCGCGCTCAACGAGATCGGCATCGGGGTCACCGCGGTGCGGCTGACCAACCTGGCGCCGTCGAGCGAGCTGGAGCGCGCGCTCCAGACCCCGACGTTCGAGGCGCTCCAGCAGAAGGCCGACCAGGCGACCTTCGAACGCCGCGCGCTGGCGGTCGAGAAGGAGCGCGCGATCGCCGAGAACGAGCTGGCCAACCGGACCGAACTCGCGCGCCGCGAGATGCTGCTGATCGCGCAGGAGGCGGAGAACGCGCGCAACCGCGCTACCGGCCTTGCCGAGGCGCAGCAGGTCGAGGCCGCCGCGGAAGCCGACCGTATCCGGACCGTCGAGAGCGCGAAGGCGGAGGCCGAGCAGGCGCGGATGACCATCTACCGCGACCTGCCGCCGGGCGTGATGCTGGGCCTCGCCGCGCGAGAGCTGGCGGGCAAGCTCGATCGCGTGGAGCACCTCAACGTCACGCCGGACCTGCTCGCGACGGTGCTCGGCGAGTTCCGCCGCGCGCCGACCGTCCTGCCGGCCCGCTGATGGCCGCGAACAGCCCGCGCGCGGTCTTCGTCACCCGCGAGACCGACTACGAGCTCCTCATCGCGCGTCACGCCACGCGCGGGCAGGCGAAGTTCTTCCTCGACACGCGCGGGCAAGACATCGACGTGCTGGAGGATCGCCATCGCCGGCTCCACGCCGCTCTGCACGCCGCCCGCGCCGCCGTGCCCGGCGAATGGCGCCAGGCGATCGTCGCGCGCGCCGACCTGGACCGATTCCTGTTCGGTCCCGAGGACGTGATCGTCGTCGTCGGTCAGGACGGGCTGGTCGCCAACGTCGCCAAATATCTCGACGGCCAGCCGGTGCTGGGGGTCAACCCCGCGCCCGACCTGTACGACGGCGTGCTGGTGCGCTTGGCCGCGGACCGGCTCGCCCCGTTTTTCCCGGCCAGCGTCGCGGGCGCGGCCCTCGCCGAACGGCGGACCATGGTGGAGGCGCGGCTCGACACCGGGGAGCGGCTGCTGGCGTTGAACGAGGTGTTCGTCGGCCATCGCGGCCACCAATCCGCGCGCTACCGGATCGCCTGCGGCGACGCCGCCGAGGACCACTCGTCGAGCGGGCTGATCGTCGCGTCGGGAACGGGCGCCACCGGCTGGGCGCGCTCGATCATGGAGGCGACGCGCCGAGCCCTGCCCCTGGACCCGCAGGAGCGCGCGGTCGCCTTCTTCGTGCGCGAGCCCTTCCCCAGCATCGCGACGGGCACGGCGCTGCGCTCGGGCAGGCTCGACGCCGCGCCGCTCGCGGTCACCTCGCGGATGAACGACGGCGGGGTGATCTTCGCCGACGGGATCGAGCAGGACTTCCTCGCCTTCGACTGGGGCCGCGGCGTCACGCTCGGCCCCGCCGCCCGGACCCTCCATCTCGTCACCGGCTGAGAGGACATCATGGCCGTAACCGACATCGCGACCCGCGCTCACGACCAAGGCTTCCGCCTCGACCCGATCGTGCGCAGCCTGCTCGACACCGACTTCTACAAGCTTTTGATGCTGCAGATGATCCGGCGACTGTACCCGGACGTGCGGGCGACCTTCGCGCTGATCAACCGGACGAGGACGGTTCGCCTCGCCGACGACATCGACGAGGGCGAACTGCGCGCGCAGCTCGATCATGCGCGCACCCTGCGGTTCAGCAGGAAGGAGCTGATCTGGCTGGCGGGCAACAGCTTCGCAGGGCAGCAGCGCATCTTCGAGCCCCACTTCATCGCCTGGCTCGCTGACTTCCAGCTTCCTGACTACGAGCTGCGACGCAACGACGGGCAGTTCGACCTGCGCTTCGCCGGACCGTGGACGCACACGACGATGTGGGAGATCCCGGCGCTCACGATCGTCAACGAGCTGCGCTCGCGCGCCGCGACGCGCGGCATGGGGCGGTTCGCGCTTGACCTGCTCTACGCGCGCGCCAAGGCCAAGCTGTGGAACAAGGTCGAGCGGCTGCGCGCGCTGCCCGACCTCGCCGTCTCCGACTTCGGCACGCGGCGGCGTCACGGCTTCCTGTGGCAGCGCTGGTGCGTCGAGGCGCTGAAGGAGGGGCTCGGGTCCCGCTTCATCGGCACCTCCAACGTCCTGCTCGCGATGGACAACGACCTGGAGGCGATCGGCACCAACGCGCACGAACTGCCGATGGTGCTGGCCGCGCTGGCGGACACCGACGAAGAGCTCGCCGCGGCGCCGTTTCAGGTGCTCGAAGACTGGCGGCGGCACTACGCGGGCAATCTGCTGATCGTCCTGCCCGACGCGTTCGGCACGGCGGACTTCCTCGCGCGGGCGCCCGACTGGGTCGCGGACTGGACCGGGTTCCGCCCCGACAGCGCGCCCCCGATCGCGGCCGGCGAGGAGATCATCCGCTGGTGGCGGGCGCACGGCCGCGATCCGCGGGAGAAGCTCTTGATCTTCTCCGACGGCATGGACGTGGACTCGATCGAAGAGACCTATTGCCACTTTCACGGCCGCGTCCGGATGAGCTTCGGCTGGGGCACCAACCTGACCAACGACTTCCGCGGCTGCGCCCCCGACGGCGCGGCGGGGCTGGAGCCGATCTCGCTCGTCGCCAAGGTGGCGAGCGCGAACGGCCGGCCGGCGGTCAAGCTGTCCGACAATCCCGCCAAGGCCACGGGCGACCCGGCCGAGATCGCCCGCTACCTCGGCGTCTTCGGCACGGCCGGGAGGGTGGAGGCGGCGGTCTCGGTCTAGGTCTCGCTGGGGAGAAGCCGAGCGACTTCCGACGTGCACCGGATCTGCACAGGATCCACGCGAACGCTCCCTCGGCACACCGTCACGGCTCCCCACGAGCGCCGGATAGCGGGAGCCGTCCTGATGGAGCCCGCCGATGACGTCGCTCGCCTACCGCCTTGAAACCCGATCCGCCGAGGCGCCCCCCTTCGGCGCCGCGTCGTTGATCTTCGGTTCGATCCTCCCGGCCGGCGTGATCGTCCTGGAGCTGTTCACGGGGTTGTGCGCCGGCACGTTCTTCGATCCGCTGCCGACCGCCGGGCACCTGCTGCTCGCAGGCTCGGTGCCGATCATCAACGGCACGCTCTGGTGGGGAGCGCGGGAAAGGGCGAGCGGTCGTCGTGTCGCGGTCATCGCGGCCGGGGCCGCGCTCGCGGTGGCGCTCGCCTACAGCGTGCTGTTCCTTCCGATGCTGCCCTTCGCCGCGATCGGGATCATCTTCTTCGGGGTCGGCCTCCTGCCCTTCTCGCCCGTGTTCGCGACCATCGTCGCGTATCGCCTCGGCCGCGACGCGGCCGTCGATCGCGAACACGGCCATGCGGAGCTCTGGGCCGGCGTCGCGCTGGGGGCGGTCGCCATGGTCCTGGTCGACCTGCCCGCGACCGCCACCCACCTCGCCTTGAAGAGATATGGCGGGACGCCGGAGGAGCGCGACGGCGCCGTATCGCTGATGCGGCGTCTGGGTGATCGCGAACTCCTGCTCCGCTCGGCCTATGGCGATACGCAGCGCGCGACCGGACTCGTCAGTCTCGCCCTCGCCGGCGGGTTATCGACCGGCCCCGACCTGCGGAGCGACCGTGCGCGCGAGCTGTACTTCCGCATCACCGGACAGGCCTTCAACAGCGTTCCGCGCCCCGGTCACGGCCTGCGCGACGACCTGAGCTTCGGCTGGGACGAGGATCAAGGCGGCTCGGACGTCGGCGGTCGCGTCGACGCGCTCTCGATCAGGACGTCGCGGATCGACGGGTCCGCGGCGCTTCGCGACAACCTCGCCTATCTCGAATGGACGATGGAGATCGCCAACCGGGATCCTGTCGCCCGTGAGGCTCGGATCGTGCTGGCGCTGCCCGAAGGCGCGGTCGCCTCCCGCGCGACGCTTTGGGTCGATGGCGAACCGCGCGAGGCGAGCGTGGCCGGTCGCGCGGAAACGCGCGCCGCCTATCGTTCGGTCGTCAGCACGCGGCGGGATCCGCTGCTCGTCACCACCGACGGGGCGCAACGTCTGCTCGTCCAGGTCTTCCCCGTACCGGCCGACGGCCAAGCCAAGATCCGTATCGGCTTCACCGCTCCCTTCCGCGTCGCACCCGACGGAAGGCGGGATCTGGCGCTGCCCGCGATCGTGGACGGCAACTTCGCGCCGGGGAACGCGACGCGCCACAGCCTATGGGTGGAGGCCGACGGTCCGCTTCGCGCGACGGAGCCGGGCCTCCAGGTCGGCGGCACCACCATAAGCGGGGACGTGAGCGGCGCCGACCTCGTCCGACGCCCCCGCCTGCTCGCTCCCGCGCTGACGCGTCCGCTGATCAGCGTGGGCGCGGCTCCCGCCACGGCCAAAGCGCCAGCGCTCGCCGTCATGCAGAAGGTCGAGCGGATCGCTCCGTTGCGACCCGGCGTCCTGATGCTCGTGCTCGACGGATCGGTCGGCAACCGCCGCGCCGCCGAGGCGCTGCCCGATGCGCTCGACGTCATCCCGACCGGCGTCCCCGTCGGGATCGCGGTGGCGGACGACCAGCCGACGCTCGTCGCTCCCGCGCCTTGGTCACCTCGACAGAAGGAGAGGGTCGTCGCGGCGATCCGCGCTGCGCGCTTTCGGGGCGGCCATGACGATCGCGACGCGCTGGCCGCGGCCTTGGCCCATGCGGCCGGCCCGAGCGGTCCCGCCGGCGCGGTGCTGTGGGTCCATGGCGCGCAACCGGTCGATCTCGCGGAGACGACCGCGCGTCTGGAGCAGACCCTCGACCGGTCCACGCGCCTTCCTCGGCTCGTTCGCCTCCAGTCCGAGCCCGGTCGCGCCCGCTCGCTGGAGGGCGAACCGCTCTTTGACACCGCCCGGCTGGTCACCCCCACGCGCGACTTCGCGGCCGATCTCCGCGGCGTTCTCGCCGAGCTTTCGGGCGCGACAGCGACCTGGCGCGTCGTCCGGAACGAGACGACGGCGCGCGGCGCCGGATCGGCTCATGTCGTTCGATTATGGGCCGCCGAGCGCATCGCCGCGCGATCGGGTGCGACCGGCCCCGGGCGCGACGAGGCGATCCGCCTCGCCCATCGCCTCAACCTCGTCACTACTCTGAGCGGCGCGGTCGTGCTCGAGACCGACAAGGATTACGAGCGCAACGGCCTGCCCGTTCCGGGCGCGGAGGAGGTGCCGACGGTTCCCGAACCGGAGACCTGGGCGCTGATCGGCATGGTGGCGTTGCTGTCGATGTGGCTGCTCCGCAGACAGTCCGGGACCGTCGCCTGATGCCGCCCCGTCTCGCCGCCCTGCTCGTGCTGGCCGCCTGTTGGGACGCGTGGCGGCTGCTTCTCGGTCGCGTCGGCGACATGAGCACGGCCGTCACGGTCCTCGCGTTGGCCGGGTTCCTCATGCGCCGAGCGTGGATCGCGGACGAGACGCCGGTCCGCCCCGCTCCGCTCGCGACCGCGCTCGGCGTGGCGGCCGTCGCCTCGTGGACAGGGCCGGCCCTGCTTCAGATCGGCGCCGCCGTGGCGGCCATGGTGCTGGCGCTCCAGCCGCGCGGGCGCTGGCCGGTGCTGGCGGTCGCGCTCCTCGCGCTCCCGGTGCTCCCGACGCTCGATTACCTTCTCGCCTATCCGTTGCGACACGTTTCGGCGCTGGTCTCGGCGGCCATGCTGCGGATGCACGGGATTCACGTCGACGTCGAAGGCGTCGCGCTCGTCTGGAACGATCGGCGTCTGCTGTTCGACGGGCCGTGCAGCGGCGTCCGCATGGTCTGGGCAGCGCTGTTGCTCGCCGGCCTCGTCGCCGCCGTGCGCGGACTGGGTCCCGCCCGCTGTGCGCTGCTATTGTCGGGCGCCGCCGTGCTAGCGCTGTTCGGCAACGCGCTCCGGGCGGCGGGGCTCTTCTACATCGAAACCGGCTTCATACCTCGGCTCGCCGGTTCCGCAGCCCACGAAGCGGTAGGCCTAGCCGCCTTCGCGCTCGTCGCCGGGGCGACGATGGCTCTTCCCCTCCTCCTCCCACGAGGTCGCATATGACGCGTCCGCTCCTTCCGCTCGCCGCGACGGCCACGGCGCTGGCCTCGTTGCTTCCCGACGCGCCGCCGACCGTCGCCCGCACGACCGTGGTCTGGCCCACCAGATGGGAAGGCCGCACGCTCAGGGCGCTCGACACGACACCGGCGGATAACCGCCTCGCCGCCGGCTTCCCCGGCCACCTCGCCCGCTTCAGCGACGGAAGCCGGCAGGTGGTGCTCCGCCGCGTGGACGCCGCCACGCGGCAGCTCCATCCGGCCCGCGCCTGCTTCGAAGGATTGGGCTATCGCGTGGCGCCTTCGCCCATGCGCCGCTCGGGCGCCGCGTACTCCTCCTGCTTCGAGGCCCACCGCGACGGCGAGGCCGTGCGCGTCTGCGAACGCGTCCTCGACGCCGACGGCCGGAGCTTCCCGGACGTGTCGAGCTGGTACTGGTCGGCGCTTCTCGGCCGCTCGCGTGGACCTTGGCTGGCGACCATGGTCGTGGAGCGGGTCCGATGACCGCCGGCCATGCGGAACGATCGCGCCGTATGGAGGCGGCCGATGGCGCGCGAGGCGGAGCCGCGCTTCCCGAGCGCGCGCGAGGCGAACCGGGCTGTACCTCGCGGTCAAAGCCTGCCTCTATGTACGCGATGAGCCACCGCATCCTCGTGGTCGACGACGACCCGCATATCCGCGATCTCCTGGCGTTCGCGCTCGCCCGGGCGGGCATGACCGTATCGCAGGCCGGCGACGGCGAGGATGCGTGGGCGACGCTTCGGGCCGACGCGCCCGACCTCATGGTGCTCGACATCAACATGCCGCGCCTGGACGGGCTTCAGCTCTGCCGCCGGCTCCGCGCGAGCGGAACGCCCGCGGCGCAGCTCCCCATCCTGTTCCTGTCGTCCCGCGACGACGAGATCGACCGGATCGTGGGCATCGAGATCGGCGGCGACGATTACGTCGTGAAGCCCTTCTCCCCGCGCGAAGTCGTGGCGCGCGTCGGCGCGATCCTGAAGCGGGGCGTCCCGCCACCGGCGGCGGCGGGCGCGCATCCGGGTTCGATCCGGCACGGACGCCTGAAGCTCGATCCCGATGCGTGGGAAGCCCGGATCGACGGTCGGTCCGTGGAAACGACCGCGACCGAGTTCCAGCTGCTCCTGTTGCTGGCTTCGATGCCCGCCAAGGTGTTCAGCCGCGACGCGATCATCGACCGCCTCCACGGCCCCGGCTTCGCCATCACGGACCGCACGGTCGACAGCCATGTCCGGAACCTGCGAGCCAAATTCGCGCGTGCCGGCCTCGCCGATCTCATCGAAACGCGCGCCGGCGTCGGCTACCGCCTCGGCGCTTGCGCCTGAGCCGGCGCACCGCCCCATGCGGCTGATCCGAGCGGTCAAGGAGGTCGTCAAGCGGTATTGGCCTTCGCTCACGGTCCGCACCATCCTGTTCGGCACGCTGTTGTTCGTCGCCGCGCTGCCGGGCGTCGCCGCGGTGGCGCTACGCGTCTACGAGAACACGCTCGTCCAGCAGACCGAGGCCGAGCTGATCGCGCAAGGCGCCGTGCTCGCCGCCGCGTACCGTGAGAGCTGGGGCGGCCGGCCTCGGTCGCCGGGCCCCCTCCGGCCCGAGCCGCCGACGATCGACCTTCGCGCCGATCCCGTGCTCCCGGCGATGCCTGACGGAAAGGCCGCCGGCCGAGCGGACGCGCACGCGGCCGAGGTCGGGAGGCGGCTGTCTCCGCTGATCGCCGAAGCGGCGGCCGTGACGCTCGCCGCGGTGCGGCTGCTCGACGAACGGGGGGTGGTCGTAAGCGGTCGCGACGATCTCGGGTTGAGCTACGCCCATCTTCCGGAAGTCGCTCGGGCGCGCGCCGGGGGACCCGAAACCCTGCTCCGCGCACGGATCGAGAACCCGTACGGGCTTCGCTCGCCGCTGGAATGGTTGAGCCGCGCCGCCACCATCCGCGTCCATCACGTCCGCCCCGTTCTCGCCGACGGTCGGCTGGTCGGGCTCGTGATGCTGTCACGCAGCCCGCGTGGCCTGTTTCTCGGGATCTACCAGGATCGAGGCAAGATCGCGCTCGGCGTTCTGGTCATTCTGCTGACGCTCGTCGTCCTCGCCGGCGTCCTTTCGCGCGGCATCGCGAAACCGATCCGTCTTCTCAGCGCCGCCACCGAGGACGTGGCCCGTGGAGGCGGGCCGCTGCCCGAGACCCCGGCCACGGCCGCGGTCGAGATACGGGAATTGTACCGGAATTTCGCGCTCATGGCGGAGCGCGTCGAGCTCCGCCAACGCTATCTCCGCGACTTCGCGGCCGCCGTCTCCCACGAGTTCAAGACGCCGCTCGCGGGGATACGCGGCGCGCTGGAGCTGCTCGAAGAACATGGCGAGGACATGGACCGTGCCACCCGGCGTCGCTTCATGGCCAACGCCGCCGGCGACGCCGACCGGCTCGCCCGCCTCGTCCAGCGTCTCCTTGATCTGGCGCGCGCCGACATGACGAGCGGCGCCGGCGTAGGGATGGAAAGCCCGGCCTGCGATCCGGCCGAGGTCGCCTACGCCTTGGCGGAACGGTGGAGCGGTCCGCCGGAGGTGGCCGTCCGTTCTTCCGGCCGCTGGACCGCCCGCGCCACCGCCGACGTTCTCACCACGGTCTTGGAGACGCTCCTCGACAACAGCCGCCGAGCGGGCGCCACCCGGGCGACGCTCGCCATCGAAGCCGGCCGGATCCTTGTGGCGGACGACGGCTCGGGGATCGATCCCGCCGATCGCGAGCGCGTGTTCGAGCCCTTCTTCACGGCGACACGCGCGAGCGGCGGGACGGGGTTGGGCCTACCGATCGCCCGCTCGCTGCTCGCCGCTTTCGGCGGTCGGCTCGTACTCGAGCCGAGCGAGCGCGGGGCGACCTTCGCGATCGAACTGAAATCCTGGTGATCATGACGCGACGACGTCGCCGGTCCGATCAGCCGGGAGCTCCGCTCGTCACTTGACGGCCGATGCGCTCAGAAGCGGACGCTCCGCCTCACCCGACGACTGCCCGAAACCAGACGTTCCTTCAGTCGCGGCTCCTCGAGTCGGATCAAGCGCCGACCGGAGATGTCGTTTCGGCCCAGCTTGGATCGGCCGGCTCCGCCTCACCCCGCCGCTTAGAAACCGATCCGCGCCGCCGCTTCCGGTCGCGCTCGGACCTCTGCGTCCAACCGCGCGGCGATCTCCTCGCCGCTCCCGGCCGGCGCATGCCGGAGCTGCCGCGCGACCACCGCGAAGTCGCCGGGGGTGAGCCCCCTCACCTCGGAAAGCGAGGCCGGCGCGGCCCGCCCGAAGAAACGTTCGAACGCCCGCGCCGCGCGGTCGCGGCCTAGCGGACGCAGGTCGAGCTTGAACACGAACCGCCGGAGCGTCGCCGGGTCGAGCCGGCCGGGATGGTTGGTCGCGGCGACCACGGGCAGCGGGTGCCGGTCGAGCCAGGTCAGCAACTCGTTCACCTGCCCCACCTCCCAGCTCGACCGGGCCGTGGTCCGGTCGAACAAGAGCGAGTCGGCCTCGTCGAGCAGGAGCACGCCACCCTGCCGGCGCGCCTCCGCGAACGCGTCGGCGATCTGCGCCTCGGTCTCGCCGACCCATTTCGACAGGAGGTCGGACGCGCGCTTCACCAGCAACGGCCGGTCGAGCCGGCGCGCCAGATGATGGCCGAGCGCGGTCTTGCCCGTGCCGGGAGGCCCGCTCAGCAGCAGCGACACGTCCAGCGCGCCGCCCGCCGCGATCCGGTCGAACAGCGGCCCGAGCTCCGTGTCGCACTCGAACAGGTCCAGGTCGGGCAGGCCGGGGCCGCCCGGCGGCAGCTCGCCGCCGCGCAACGCCTCCACCAGCGCGCGCGCCGGCCGCTCGCCCCCCTGCTCGCCCGCCAGCCGCGCCGCGCGCGCGGCTACTCGGAGCACGGTGGCCGTCTCGGGCGCGACGTCGATCAGCCTCTCCACGGCAGGATCGACGCCGACGCCTTCGTCGACCGCGACGCGCGCGAGCATCCGCCGCGCGACTCCCGGCGACGGCAGGTCGAGCCGCAGCACGAAGCTCATCCGCCGGAGGATCGCGCCGTCGACGTTGCCGCTCGCGTTGGTGGTCCAGATCATCGGGACGGGGTTCGCCTCCAGCAGGCGGTTGACGAACACCTTGCTGCCCTCGCGCTTGGCGAACCAGTCGCCGCCCGACGGCCGCGCTTCCCCGATCAGGTCCTCCATTTCGTCGAACAGCAGCGCGGCGCCGCCCGCCCCCGCCAGCAGCCGCTGCGCGAGCCCGAGCGCCGCGACGCGCTCCCAGCGGTTCGGCTCCTCCCCGTCGTCGTCCGCCTCGCCCACCGCGTGCAGCGTCACGCCCGCGGCGTCGGCCAGCGTGCGCGCGAGCTCCGTCTTGCCGGTGCCGGGCGGCCCGTGGACGAGGATGTTGATTCCCGCCGCGCGCTCCGCGACCGCGCCGCGCAGCAGCCGGACGAGGAGATCGGCGTCGGGCACATGCGCGAAGTCGCCCAGCGTCAGCCCGGCCGGCTGGCGGCGGCCCACCACCAGGTCGATCATCTCCGGCCCGGACGCGGGCGCGCGGTCGAGCAGCCGCTCGAGCGCCCAGCGGACATCGACCTCCACCTCGCCCTGCCGGTTGGCGACAAAGCCGACCAGCCCCAGCCGGAGCACCGCGCTGCGCCGCACCGCCCGGTCGGCGTCCTGCGGGTCGGCCCCGGCCAGCTCGCCCAGCAGCGCGGGCAGGTCGCGGCCGTGCCGGCCGGCGATGCGGCCGAGCGCGCCCACGCGCGGCAGCCGGTCGCACGCGACCATCAGCGCGAGCAGCCGTGCGTCGA
>DASVSW010000326.1:0-7330 GCA_036387895.1 Sphingomonas sp. | reverse complement strand
GCCGGCGCCGTAGATGCCGGTCGGGTGGAACTGCACGAACTCCATGTCCTGGAGCGGCAGGCCCGCGCGGAGCACCATCGCGTTGCCGTCGCCGGTGCAGGTGTGCGCCGACGTGGCGGAGAAGTAGCAGCGCCCGTAGCCGCCCGTCGCCAGCACCACGGCGTGGCTGCGGAAGCGGTGGATCGAGCCGTCCTCCATGTTGAGCGCGATCACGCCGCGGCAGTGTCCCGCCTCCATGATGAGGTCGAGCGCGAAATACTCGATGAAGAAGTCGGCGTCGTATTTGAGCGACTGCTGGTACAGCGAGTGCAGCATGGCGTGGCCGGTCCGGTCCGCCGCGGCGCAGGTGCGCTGCACGGGAGGCCCCTCGCCCATGTTCTGCATGTGGCCGCCGAAGGGCCGCTGGTAGATCGTGCCGTCATCGTTGCGGCTGAACGGCACGCCGGCGTGCTCCAGCTCGTAGACGGCCTGGGGCGCCTCGCGGACCATGTACTCGATCGCGTCCTGGTCGCCGAGCCAGTCGGAGCCCTTCACGGTGTCGTACATGTGCCACGACCAATGGTCGGGCGAGTTGTTGCCGAGCGACGCGGCGATCCCCCCTTGCGCCGCGACGGTGTGCGAGCGGGTCGGGAAGACCTTGGTGATGCAGGCCGTCTTCAGGCCGGATTCGGCGATCCCCATCGTCGCGCGCAGGCCGGATCCGCCCGCGCCGACGACGACGGCGTCATAGGTGTGGTCGATAATCTTATAGGCTGCGGGCATTAGCTTCCGGCTCCGAAAGCGACCTTCAGGATCGAGAAAACGGCGGTCGCGTAAACCGCCAACGCATATAGGTTGAGCAGGACGATAAACACGACCCTGCTCTCATTATGTTGGTAGTCCTCGATCACGACCTGCAGGCCCAGCCGGAAGTGGTAGACGACCGAGGTCACGAGCAGCAGCAGCGGCACGGCCACCCAGGCCGACTCCATCCAGGACCGGACGCCCGCGTAGTCGAAGCTGGGAATGCGCGTCAGGGCGAAGATGAACCACGCCATGAGCAGGAAATTGGAGCCCGCGGTCAGCCGCTGGCGCCACCAATGATGCGTGCCCTCCTTGGCCGCGCCCAGGCCGCGCACGCGGCCGATGCTGGTTCCCGATCCCATCAGCGCAGTCCCATGTAGAGCCAGAAGGCGGCCGCGAGCGTCACGGCAATCACCATGCAGGCGAGCGCGCCGATCTTGTTGCGCTTGAGCTCGTAGCCCGCGCCCGTGTCGAGGACGAGGTGGCGGACGCCCGTGGTCATGTGCTCGAAGAAGGCGAGCGTCAGCCCGACGCCGATGACCCAGCCCAGGATGTTGAGGGTCCCCGACGAGGTGGTGAACACGTCGCGGAACGCCGCGTAGCTCTCCGCACCGCCGGCGACGGAGGCGACCCACCAGGTGAACAGCGGCACCCCGACCATCGCCATGCCCACCCCCGTCGCGCGATGGAGGATCGAGACGAGCATGTGCGGCCCCCACGCGTAGTGGATGCGCAGGAAGCCGGAAAACAGGTGCGGCGCGACAGGGCGCGGCCGCTTGGCGGGATTGGTGGCCAAGGTCGGAGTCCTCGGGTGGATGATGCCGACGCCTATTAGGCCGGACGGACGGTGATGCAAGCCGCGGGCCGGTTCGGCCTAACCGCGCTTTAACCTGTATCGCTCTAGCAAGGCTGCGTAATCCTCAGGAGCCGTTCCTTGCCCAATGATCTTCCGCAGCTCGGCCGCGCCGCCGCCGCCATCGACATCGACGCGCGGCTGCGGGTGTTCGACGTCGACGGTTCGCTTTCCGCGGCGAGCCGCGAAGTGTGGACCGTGCTGGAGCCCGAGATCGAGACGATCGCGCGCGCCTATTGGGACCAATGGCAGCGCTTCTTCGCGACCGAGCGGGCTCAGGCGCCCGACACGCTCGCGAAGATGGTCGAGATCGGCGTCGCGTTCCTGCGCAACCGCTTCCTCGACACGCGCGGCCGCGCCTGGATCGAGTCGATCGAGCGCTCCGTGGCCAACACCTACGCGGCGCAGATCTCGCCGACGTCCCTACTGTCGATGGTGTGCGCGAGCGATCGCGCGGCGATGGAGACGCTGATGCGCAAGATTCCGCGCGAGGATCCGCGCCTGCCGGCGCTGGTGGACACGCTGATGCGCTTGTCCGCGCTGGAGAGCGAGATCACGGTGGCGATCTACAACGCCTACGAAGCCCACTCCGCGCAGATCGCGCGCGACCGCCTCGCGGCCGAATTCCGCGAGGGCATCGCCAGCCTGGCGGAGAGCACCAACGAGGAGGGGCATACGCTGCGCAACCAGGGCATGCGCGCCTCGGGCGCGGCGCGCGGGATGCTGGGCAAGACGAGCGAGGTCGCCGCGGCCGCCGAGCAGTCGGCGGTGGCGATGCGGGAAGCGGCGCAGACGGCGGCCGGGCTGATCCGCGCCATCGAGGACGCGCGCGTCGAAGTGGAGGCCGCAGCCGAGATCGCCACGCGCGCCAGCCGTCAGGCGGGTCAGGCGGTGGGCATGTCGGAAACGCTGTCCGAGCACGCCAAGTCGATCGAGAGCATCTTAGGGCTCATCCGCGACATCGCAGGGCAGACCAACCTCCTGGCGCTGAACGCCACGATCGAGGCGGCGAGAGCCGGCGACGCGGGCCGCGGCTTCGCGGTGGTGGCGCAAGAGGTCAAAAGCCTGGCCAACCAGACCGCCAGAGCCACCGACGACATCGCGGCCAAGATCGCGGCCATCCAGTCCGCCACCCGGTCCACCGTCGACACCAACGCGTCCATCAAGGCCACGGTCGCCGAGGTGCAGGAGTCGGCCGAGCGCATCCGTTTCGCCATGGAGGCGCAAGCCCAGACCGTCACCGCCATCACCGCCGCGGTGGATGAGACCGCTCTGGCGGCGGACTGCATGAGCGACACCATCGCCGCCATCCGCGAGGACACGGAGACGGTCGCGACCGAGATCGACGGCGTCGGGCGCGGATTCGACGTGCTCGACGGGCGGCTCGCGTCGTTGAAGCAGAGCGCGGGCGAGTTCGCGGCCAAGGTCGCCGCGTGACAGGCGGACCCGCCGAGCTCGGAAGCTGGAGCGTCGGCGCGCGGACGGCGGCGGAGAACCGCGCCGCCTATGACTGGGACGGCACGGTCGAGGGCGCGCTCGAGGAACTCCGCGCGCTCCTGACCGCCGACGACTACACCGAGCTCGCCCGGGCGTTCTGGGACCGGTATCTCAGCCATCCCGAAACCGCGGGCGCGAAGGCGTACCTCACGCCCGAGCGGCTGAAGCGACGGGTTCAGGCGAGCGCGCATTACGCCCGGGTCGGCTACGCGTCGCCGTTCGAGACCGAGTGGCGCGAACTGGCGATCCAGCACGCCGTGGCGGTCCACGACGCGGGCGTACCGATCCGCGTCCTGCTCGCCTCGTTGACCTATTCCAAGTCGCGCACGCTGGAGCTGGCGGAGGCGCGCGTCGGGGGCGATCTGGCCAAGTTCCGACGGATCGCGGACGCGATGCAGCGGCTGTCGCAGGCCGAGACCGAGCTGATGGTGACGCATCTGGGCGCACGCGACGCCGAGCGCGCGCGGCTGGGCCGCGTCGAGAGCGCCGGCCGGTTCCGCGACAGCATCGCGCAGGCGATCGACTCGGCGGCGTCGCTGGGCGAGCAGGTGCGCGAGCAGGCGCAGGGCGCGACCCGGTCGACCAAGGGCGTGCTGGGCAAGGCGGCGGAGGTTTCGGTCGCCGCCGAGCAGTCGGCCGTCGCCATGCGGGAAGCGGCGCAGACGGCGGCCGGGCTGATCCGCGCCATCGAGGACGCGCGCGTCGAGGTGGAGGCCGCAGCCGAGATCGCCACGCGCGCCAGCCGTCAGGCGGGTCAGGCGGTGGGCATGTCGGAAACGCTGTCCGACCACGCCAAGTCGATCGAGAGCATCCTGAGCCTCATCCGCGACATCGCGGGCCAGACCAACCTCCTGGCGCTGAACGCCACGATCGAGGCGGCCAGAGCCGGCGACGCGGGCCGCGGCTTCGCGGTGGTGGCGCAAGAGGTGAAGAGCCTGGCCAACCAGACCGCCAGAGCCACCGACGACATCGCGGCCAAGATCGCCGCCATCCAGTCCGCCACCCGGTCCACCGTCGACACCAACGCCTCGATCAAGGCCACCGTGGCGGAAGTGCAGGAGTCGGCCGAGCGCATCCGCTTCGCCATGGAGGCGCAAGCCCAGACCGTCACCGCCATCACGGCGGCCGTCGATGAGACCGCGCTGGCGGCGGACTCGATGTCGGGCGCGATCGGCTCGATCCGGGGAGACACGGAAAGCGTCGCGGGCGAAATCGCGACGCTGGACGAGCGGTTCGGGCAGATGCACGGGCGCTTGTCGGAGCTGCGCCAGGCGGCGGACCGCTTTTCGGCCAGCGTCGGATAGGGTCGCACGACGCGGCGCGCCCGGCTAGGGCGGGCCGATGACCAACATCCTCCTCACCGGATCGAGCCGCGGCATCGGCGCGGCGATCGCGATGGCGCTACGACGCGACGGCGTCACCCTGATCGGCCACGGCACGAAGAGCGGCATCTCCGCCGACTTCGCTGACCCTACCGCTCCGGCGCGGCTTTGGGAGCAGGCGCTGGCGGACGCCGCCGGTGCGATCGACGTCCTGGTGAACAACGCCGGCGTGTTCGAGGCGAACCCGATCGATCGGCCCGCGGACGAGTGGGTCGCCGACTGGGAACGGACGATGCGCGTCAACCTGACCGCGTCGGCCGAGCTGTGCCGGCTGGCCGTCCTCCACTGGCGCGAGCGCGGGACGGGCGGGCGGATCGTGAACGTCGCATCGCGTGCGGCTTACCGGGGCGACTCGCCCGCGCACTGGCATTACGCCGCGTCCAAGGCCGGCATGGTCGCGATGACCAAGACAATCGCGCGCGGCTACGCCGCCGAGGGCGTGCTGGCGTTCGCGATCTGCCCAGGGTTCACGATGACGGGGATGGCCGAGGACTATCTGTCGAGCCGCGGGGGCGACAAGCTGCTCGCCGACATCCCGCTCGGCCGCGTGGCGGCTCCGCAGGAGGTGGCCGAGGTCGCGCGCTTCCTGGCGTTCGACGCACCGGCGTCGATGACGGGCGCGGTGATCGACGTGAACGGGGCGAGCTATGTCCGGTAGCTGGAAGTCCACCCTCCCCTGCACCAAGGCGGAGGCCGAGGCGATCGGGGACGCCGACGTCGAGGGCATGGTCCTGCTCGTCACCGAAGAGGATGAGGCCGCGGGGCGCTGGCGGCTCGACGCCTACTTCGAGGACGAGCCCGATCGGGATGCGCTCGCGGCCGTCCGCGCACTGGCCCCGAGCGCCGGCGCGGAGCCGCTGGTCGAGCGGCTGGCGGACCAGGACTGGGTGACGCTGAGCCAGGCGGGGCTGGAGCCGATCCGCGAAGGCCGGTTCGTGGTGCGCACCTCTGCCCACCCCGCCGAGCCGCCGCCCGGCGGACGCGCGTTCCTGATCGAGGCGGGGCAGGCGTTCGGGACGGGGCATCACGAAACGACCGCGGGTTGCCTGCGCGTGCTCGACTCGCTGGCGGACCGGCGGTTCGGGAACGTCGTCGACCTGGGGACCGGGACCGGCCTCCTCGCCTTCGCCGCGCTCGAGCTGTGGCCCGAGGCGTCGGTGCTGGCGACCGACATCGACCCGGTCGCGATCGACGTGACGCGCGAGAACATGGTGGCGAACGGGATCGAGCGGGTGGCGCTTCAGGTCGCCGACGGCGCGCGCGACCTGCAGGGCGGGCCGGATCGCCGGTTCGACCTCGTCATCGCGAACATCCTCGCCGGGCCGCTGATCGCCATGGCGCCGGAGATCGCGGACGTAGCGGCGCCCGGGGCCGCGATCGTGCTGGCCGGGCTGCTCGCGACCCAGGCGGATGCGGTGGTCGACGCCTACGCCGCCGCGGGCTGCGCGCTGGAGCGCACGGAGCGGCGGGGCGACTGGGCGATCCTGTTGCTCAAGGCGGCGGCCGTTCCCCGCAGGACCGCGCCGCGGGGCGACCGCGCGGGGTGGGCCACCGACAGCTAGGCGGCGGGTCTGCTCCGCGCGTAGTCCTGCGTGCCCCGCGTGATCACCTCGTCGCCCTCGACGATCTCGGCGACCGGGATGTCGGGCAGGCGCTTCAGCTGGTCGTAGAGCGGCGCGAAGTCGGTCTCGACGGTGACGCGCAGCAGCTCGTCGAAGGAGGGGATGACGAAGTAATTCTGCTGGTAGTCGTCGATCCGGTACTCGGTGCGCATCACGCGGGCGAGGTCGAAGGCGATCCGGTTGGGGCTCGGGTCGTCAAGCGCGAAGACGCTCTCGCCGTAGGACGACACGATGCCCGAGCCGTAGAGCTTGAGGTCCGCGTCTTCGCGGATCAGGCCGAACTCGACGGTGTACCAGTAGAGCCTGGACAGGTACTTGATCGCGTCATGCTCCAGCGCGCGCAGGCCCCCGCGGCCGTACGCGGCGGCGTAGTCGGCGAAGACGGGATCGGCGAGCATCGGCACATGGCCGAACACGTCGTGGAAGACGTCGGGCTCCTGGAGATAGTCGAGCTGGTCGGGCCGGCGGATGAAGTTGCCCGCGACGAAGCGGCGGTTCGCCATGTGGTCGAAGAACACGTCGTCCGGCACCAGCCCCGGCACCGCGACGACGCGCCAGCCCGTCAGCTTCTCCAGCCGGTCGGACAGCTCTTCGAAGTTCGGGATGCCGCCGTCGGACAGCTTCAGCTGGTCGAGACCGCGTAAGAACGCTTGGGACGCGCGACCGGGCAGCAGCTTGGCCTGTCGCTCGAAGAGCGTGTCCCAGGTCGCATGTTCTTGCAGGGTGAAGCGCTCCCAATCCTGCGGCACCGTCCAGTCGTTGGCGGCGCCGGCGGGCGGACGGTCGAGGACGTGGCTTTCTTCCATCATGGCTCGGCCCTAGCATGACCCCGTGATGACGCGAAACGTGCGGCGCTGGGGGCGGGTTGCCTCGTTATGGATCGGCGGCGCGCTGCTCGCGCTGATCGGCATGCTCGCGCTGTACGCGGTGGCGGGGCTGGTCGGCGGCGCCATCCCGGTTAACCGCGGCTGGCGTCCGCCCGAGCGGGGGGTGCGCGTGTTCGTCGAGTCGAACGGCGTCCACCTCGGGATCGTCGTGCCCAAGAACGCGGCGGGCGTGGATTGGCGGGAGCTGGCGAGGCCCGAGCATCTCGCCGACCCGCGATACGGCGCGCACCTCTATCTGTCGTTCGGCTGGGGCGAGCGCGACTTCTACTTGGACACGCCGAGCTGGGCGGACGTGCGGCTGCGGAC
>DASVSW010000325.1:0-1988 GCA_036387895.1 Sphingomonas sp. | reverse complement strand
TCCCCTCCAACGCCTCCTTCGACCAACGCCTGAAGGCGCGCGCCGGGTCACGGCTCTCGGCGAAACGCGGCGGCGGCTCCGGGGCGTCCTCCATGGCCAGGTCGATCCGCTCGCGCGCCGTCATGGCCGCTCGCCACTCGTCGGCGCCGACTAGCGGATCGGGGTCGCGCGTCCGGCCCTTCAACGCCTCCTCGGACAGGCGGAGAAAGCGGTCGCGGCGTCGGCCGGCGTCGGCGTCGAGCGCGACAGCGGCGTCCGGCAGATGGTCGGTCAGGGGAACGCCGCCCGCCGCCTCCGGCTCGCTCGCGCGGCCGATCTCGACATGGTCCAACTCCTCGACGGCGAGCTGGGTGACGGGATCGTAGCGGCGGATCGAGACCACCCGTCCCTCCTCCGCTTCGATGCGCACCGGCCGGGCGCTGTCGACCGGGAACGCGTCCACGACCGCGCCGCGCACAGCGATCTCGCCGGGCTCGTCGACCCGGTCGTCCTCGACATAGCCGAGATCGGCCGCGAGCGCCGGGATCCCTTCCAGGTCGAACGGATCGCCGACGGAGAAGCCGGGCGGCGCGGCGTCGAACGCGGAGGGCGCCGCGTAGCGCATCGCGGTCGCCTCGGCGGTCGTGACCAGCGCCACGCGGACGCCCTTCTCGCGCGCCGCCCTGACGCCGCGCAGCGCCGCCACGCGCGCGCCGATGTTCGCCAGGCTGGCGGGCGCGTCCTCGCCGGGGAGCGCGTCGCTGGACGGCAGGTGGAGGACGCTCGCGTCCGGGGCGAAGGCGGCGAGGATCGCGGCCACCTGTTCGGCGCGGCCCTCCTCGCTGGCGACGAAGAGCAGGTCCTTGTCCGCCAACGCCTCGGCGAGCGCGGCGGCGATCGGCGCGGGCGGCGCCGGTTGTTGGGTCATTCGCTGGCTCCAAATCCCGGACGGGACGGCTTCAGCGCATAACGGAGCGGGTCGGCCCGCTGTTCCGGAACATCGCCGCACCCGATCGGGTTGGCGACGCCATGCCTTCGTTGATGCCCGATCTCGGCTGGATCACCGACGCGCTGGCGATCGCGGGCGCGGCGCTGGCGGCGCTGGCGGTCCACTGGGCGGTCATGAAGCTGCTGGAGCGCGCGGCCCGGCGGACGCGCTGGGGCGGCGACGAGCTGATCCTGGGACGGCTGCGCGGGCCGACACGATGGTCCGTGGTGGCCGTCGCCGTCGCGTCGACGGCGCGGGCGCTGGTTACGAGCCCGGACTCCATCGCGATCTGGCGGCAGGCGCTGGGGCTGATCTTCCCCGCGCTGCTCGGCTGGCTGAGCGTCGCGGGGCTGCACGCGGTCGAGGACCTGGTCGTGCTCCGCGCGGACGTCAGCGTCGAGGACAATCTGCGCGCCCGGCGACGGCGGACGCGGGCGGCGATCCTCAGGCGGATCGGCGTCTTCCTGATCGTCTTCCTGACCTTGTGCCTGATGCTCCTCTCGATACCGAGCATCCGGTCGGTCGGCGTGACGCTCATGGCGTCCGCGGGCATCGCGGGCCTGGTGGTCGGCGCGGCGGCGCAGCCGGCGCTCAAGAACCTGATCGCGGGCGTGCAGATGGCGTTCACCGAGCCGATCCGCATCGATGACGTGGTCATCATCGAAGGCGAATGGGGCCGGATCGAGGAGATCAGGCTGACCTACGTCGTCGTGAAGCTGTGGGACGAGCGCCGGCTGGTGGTGCCGGTGTCTAAGTTCCTGGAGGCGCCCTTCCAGAACTGGACGCGCGAGAAGAGCGAGCTGACGGGCGCGGTGTCGTGGTTCCTCGATCCGACGGCGGACGTCGCCCGGCTGCGCGAGGCGGCGGAGCGCGCGATCCGGGCGAGCGGGCGGTGGGACGGCCGGACGGCGGTGGTCCAGCTGATCGAGATGCGTCCCGACGCGATCGAGGTGCGCGCGCTCATGACGGCGCGGGACGCGGGCGCGGTGTGGGACCTGCGCTGCGAGGTGCGCGAAGCGGT
>DASVSW010000324.1:0-2260 GCA_036387895.1 Sphingomonas sp. | reverse complement strand
CCTCGCGCTCGGCGGCCCGCCGCGCGGCGCGCCTGGCCGCGCGGTCGACGGAAGCGACGGCGACATCGGAGCCCGCCGGGATGTCCGCCCCGTCCGCGACGCGGCCCGCCGCGTCGCGCAGGAAACGGAACTGCCCGGCCTCCGCCGCCAGCTGGACGCATACATAGGACCCGCGCATCCCGGGCGCCGGCGGCGCCGGCTTTACGCCCAGACGGCTGATCCTGGCGCCGTCCCTCATCTCGAGCGTGGGCCGGGTGTTGGGCCGCTCGTAATCGAACCCGCCATCGCCTTCATGGACGACGGTGGCCCACTCGATCAGCTCGGGCGCGGTCGCTTCGCAATAGATGTCGAGCGGCTCCGATCCGCGCAGCCGCTCCGGATCGACGGGGAACAGGAGCCGCACCGGGCCGGCGGTCGCATCCTTGACGTACCGCGCGCCTCCGGCGCCGCGGTCGGCGCGGACGCTAACGCCGGCGGCGTCGCCCGGCTGGCGCAGGATGCACACCACGCCATCCGGCAACAACAGCCGCTTGGCGGAGCCGCGACCTTCGAACAGCACGTCGCCCGTGTCGGCGAAGGCCGGTGCCGCTTCGTTCACATCGATCCCCCCGTCAGGCCGGTCGCGCTGCTTGGGCCGGACGGCGCGCCTGCGCAAGGTGCGCGGCGGTCCAGGCCACGACGCGTCCGGCGGAGGCGTTCGGCGCGGCGGGGTCGATCCGCGGCAGCGTCGCCAACACCGCCTCGTACAGCGCGTCGGCACGCGCGCATCGCCGCCGGAAGCGCTCGGCCTCCGCCTTCAAACCCACCCGCCGGGCGGTGGCGTACGCCGTCTCGCGCTCCTCGGCGTCCACCAGCGTGCCCGCGATCACCGGGGCCAGCAGCTTCTGGGCGCTGGGGCCTTTGCCGCGGTCGACCAGATCCTTCGCCAACAGGACGAGCGCCCCCGGCGGGGCCACGCCGCGACGATGCGCGTGCTGCAGCGTCTCCCGCGCGCCGGCGGCGTCGCCGGCCGCCAGCTGCGCCCGCCCGATCGACAGCTGCACCGCTCCGACGCGGCGCTGGACGGGGCCGACCTTCGAACCCAGCCGCGCCGCGCGCTCGACCTCGCCCGCGCGCACCATGGCGTCGATCGCCAGCGCCGCCGCATCGGCGTCACGCGGCCGCTCGACGCGGACGCGCTTGGCCGCTTCGAGGGCGGCCTGATGATCGTCGTCCAGCGCCGCCAGCATCGCCTCGGCCAGCAAGGTCACCGACTTGCGCGTATCGATCCCCTTCAACGCCTCCGTCCAGGCCGCCGCGCTCGCCCGATCGCGCCGCGCGACGGCCGTCCGGATCCCGAGCCTCAGGATCTCGGACCGCAACGCCTGGTCGCGCATACGGGCGTTCTTCACCGTCATGTCCGCCGCGATCGCCGCCGCGCCTCCCGCCCAGGCGTCCCGCCCCCGCGAGATCAGCGCTTCCGCCAGGCCGAACCAGAACAGGCTCGCCTCCGTCCGACGCTGGCGATAGTCGGTGCGGAAAGCCGCCGGGTCGAACCGACCGTCGATCAGCGCCTCCAGCGAGCGCTGCATCAGCCCGCACTCCTCCAGCACGCGCGCGGTGTTGTGCCCCGCGAAGGACACGGGGATCAGCGACACGGGCCGCAACCGCTGGATCAACCTCACATGCGCCATGTCGGGCGGAAAGAACGGGTCCACCACCGCCGACAGCGTCGCCCCTTCGTCGAGACCGGCGGGCATGTCGTCGTGATCGAAGCTGAGCGCGGCGGCGTAGCCGCGCCAGCGCTTCTCGAACGGCACCTTGGCCCCGTCGATCGAATATTGCGGCGACACCACCAGGATATGGTCCGCGCCCAGCTCGCGCGACTGGATCATCGACGCGAAGCCGCCCATGCTCGACCCGTACAGCGTGATCCGCTCATGGCCCTCGAGCAGCCCGCGCGCCTTGATCAGCGCCACCGCCTCGTCCGTCTCGGGCGTCTGCCACCAGTGATTGGCCTTGCTGATGAAGTGGATCGCCGAGACGCCGCGCTTGGCCAGGAAGTCTTCGCCGAAGCCTTTGGGAACCGGCGGCTTCGACGACCGGCCGGTGAAGGTCACGACGAGGTCGCGGGACCGGGGCTGGAGCCGGACGCGGACCCGTACGTCCTCGCCGTCGAACAGCAGTTCCTCGCCTTCTCCCGCGCTCATCGCCGTCCCTCGTCCTCCGGCCGCCCTTGCATCACTTCGACGCACCTTGCAAAGCCCGCCGGGGAGGGTCG
>DASVSW010000323.1:0-2860 GCA_036387895.1 Sphingomonas sp. | reverse complement strand
AGACGCCCGGCAGGTCCTTTTCATATGCACAGGGCGCACGCGCCGAGCGCAGCTCGAAGCGAGACGCCCAAGCCCGGCCGACGGGTCGCGCCAGCGAACCCGATCGACGACGCGGCTCCGCCGCGGCGCCCCTCCCACTCTCCTTTGCTTTCTGCCGGCCTCGACCCGCCGTCCATGCGAGTCCGCCTGTCCGTGAGCGCCACTGCCGATCAGGCCGACGCGCGTGGACCCCGGGTCAAGCCCGGTATGACAAGAGGTAGGAGCCGCTCACGCACCTACCAACAACCCCTCCTCCGCGATCCGCTTCCGCCACGCCAAGGGCGCCAGTTGGTGGACGTTGTTCCCCTCCGAATCCACTGCGACCGTGACGGGGAAGTCCTGAACCTCGAACTCGTAGATCGCCTCCATGCCGAGGTCCTCGAAGCCGACGACCTTCGATCCCTTGATCGCCCGCGCGACGAGGTAGGCGGCACCGCCCACCGCCATCAGGTACGCCGAGCGGTGGTCGCGGATCGCCTCGACGGCCGCCGGCCCGCGCTCCGCCTTGCCGACCATCGCGAGGAGGCCCTGGTCGAGCATCAGCCTTGTGAACTTGTCCATCCGCGTCGCGGTCGTCGGGCCGGCCGGGCCGACCACCTCCTCGCCCACGGGGTCGACGGGGCCGACATAGTAGATCACGCGCCCGCGGAACTCGACGGGGAGCTCTTGGCCCGAGTCGAGCATGTCCTTGATCCGCTTGTGCGCGGCATCGCGGCCGGTCAGCATCTTGCCGTTGAGGAGCAGCCGGTCGCCCTGCTTCCACGACCGCACCACCTCAGGCGTCAGCGTGTCCAGGTCGACGCGGATCGCCGCGCGGTCGGGCGTCCAGTTCACCTGCGGCCATTCGGACAGCTTGGGCGGCTCGAGATGGACCGGCCCCGACCCGTCCAGCGTGAAGTGCGCGTGGCGCGTCGCGGCGCAGTTGGGGATCATGGCGACGGGCTTGGACGCGGCGTGCGTCGGCCAGTCGAGGATTTTGACGTCGAGCACCGTCGCCAGCCCGCCCAGCCCCTGCGCGCCGATGCCGAGCGCGTTGACCTTGTCGTGCAACTCGACGCGGAGCGCCTCCAGGTCGTTCCTGGGCCCCCGCGCCTTCAGCTGCGCCATGTCGATCTGGCCCATCAGCGACTGCTTGGCGAGCAGCATCGCCTTCTCGGCGGTGCCGCCGATGCCGATGCCCAGCATGCCGGGCGGACACCAGCCCGCGCCCATCTGCGGCACCATCTCGAGCACCCAGTCGACGATCGAGTCGGACGGGTTCATCATCTTGAACTTGGACTTGTTCTCCGACCCACCGCCTTTCGCCGCGACGTCGATCGACACCGTCGATCCGGGGACCATCTCGACGTGGAGGACCGACGGCGTGTTGTCCTTGGTGTTGCGCCTCGTGAAGGCCGGGTCGGCGAGGATCGAGGCGCGCAGCCTGTTCTCCGGGTGGAGGTAGGCGCGGCGAACGCCCTCGTCGACGACCTCCTGCAAGCTCCGGTCGCTCTCCAGCCGGCAGTCCTGGCCCCAGCGCACGAACACGGTCACGATGCCGGTGTCCTGGCAGATCGGCCGGTGCCCTTCGGCGCACATGCGGCTGTTGGTCAGGATCTGCGCGATCGCGTCCTTCGCCGCCGGGCTCCGTTCGGCCTCGTACGCCGCGCCCAGCGCGCGGATGTAGTCCATGGGGTGGTAGTAGCTGATGAACTGGAGCGCGTCGGCGACGCTCTCGATCAGGTCCGCGTCGCGTATGATGGTCGTCATGGCGCGCGGCTGTAGCGCGGGCGCGCGGCGGCGCACAACCGCGTGCGATGCGGCGAGAAAGCGACCAAGGCGCGGCGCGGCGTCTTCCGGCGGGAAGCGGCGGCGGGTAGCCTCGCGCGATGCCCGTCCTCGCCCTGCTCCTCGCAACCGCGCAAGCACCGATATGCGCGCCCGCCGCAGCCGCCATCGACGCCGCCGCAGCGCGGACCGTCGCGCAGGGCGGGGCCGGGCTGGTCGTGGCCGTCGCGCGCGACGGGCGTCCGCTGTTCCGGCGCGGCTACGGCCGGGCGGACCTGGAGCATCGCGCGCCCGTGACGCCCGACACCGTGTTCCGGTTGGCGTCGATCACCAAGCAGTTCACCGCCGCCGCCGTTCTGCGCCTCGTGGAGCAGGGCCGCCTGCGCCTCGAGGACCCCGTGGCGAAGCACCTGCCCGGCTTCCCGGGCGGGGAGCGGACCACGCTCCGCCACCTCCTGACCCACACGTCCGGCGTCCCCGACCATTCGGAGGACCCCTCGGGCGTCCCGACCAAGGCGCTGGCCAAGACCGGCGACGAGATGTTGGCGTGGATCGCCCGCCTCGCCGTTCGCCCCGCCTTCGCGCCCAGTGAGAAATGGGCGTACAGCAACTCGAACTACGTCCTGCTCGGCCTGGTGGTCGAGCGCGCCGCGGGACGGCCGCTCGCCCAGGTGTTCGTCGACGAGCTGTTCCGCCCCGCGGGCCTGACGCGCACCGCCTTCGACGAGCCCGGCGACCTCGTGCCGAACCGCGCCCGCGGCTACCGCAAGACCAAGGCCGGGGTCGTCAACGCTGACGCGATCCACTGGACGATGCCGGGGGCCGCGGGCGGCCTGCGCTCGACCGCGGACGACCTCGTCCGCTGGAGCGACGCGCTGTTCGGCGGGCGCGTGCTCCGGCCGGAGAGCCTGGCGCTCATGACTGAGCCCGGCCGCCTGGCCGACGGGCGCACCACGCGCTGGGGGATGCCCGACGCGTGGCGGATCGGGATGGACGCCGACTACGCGCTGGGCGTCTTCGTCACCGCCACGCCGCGCGGCCCGCGCGTCTGGCA
>DASVSW010000322.1:0-5640 GCA_036387895.1 Sphingomonas sp. | reverse complement strand
CGGTCTCGAGCATGACCTCGAACACCTGCTTGGCCAGGCTGCCCGACAGCGTGCCGTCGGCGACGAGCTTCAGGAGCTCGGCGGCCTGGGTCGGCGAGACGGGGCTGTCCGCGATGTCGCGGCCGAGGCGGTTCAGCGCGCCGAACAGCTCGCCCGCGACCCAGTTGGACGCCGCCTTCGGGTCGGCCCCTGCATCCAGCAGCGCGTCGAACCAGCGGGCGGTCTCGACCTCGGCGGTCAGGACGTTGGCGTTGTAGGCGCTGACGCCCGCCGCCTCGTAACGCCGGCGCTTGGCGTCGGGGAGCTCGGGGAGCGACTGGCGGCACTCGTCGAGGAACGCGTCGTCCAGTTCGAGCGGAAGGAGGTCGGGATCGGGGAAGTAGCGATAGTCGTGCGCGTCCTCCTTGGACCGCATCGATCGCGTCATGCCGGTGTCCGGGTTGAACAGCCGCGTCTCCTGGACGATGCGGCCGCCGCCCTCGATCACGTCGACCTGACGCATCGCCTCGTGCTCGATCGCCTGCATGACGAAGCGGACGGAGTTGACGTTCTTCGTCTCGGTGCGCGTGCCGAAGGGCTCGCCGGGCTTACGCACGCTGACGTTGACGTCGGCGCGCATCGAGCCCTCCTCCATGTTGCCGTCGCAGCTGCCGACGTAGCGGAGCACCGAGCGGAGCTTGCGCAGATACGCGCCCGCCTCGGCGGGGGAGCGCATGTCGGGTCGCGAGACGATCTCCATCAGCGCCACGCCCGAGCGGTTCAGGTCGACATAGGAGCGCGTCGGATGCTGGTCGTGCATCAGCTTGCCCGCGTCCTGCTCGACATGGATGCGCTCCACGCCGATCGATTTCGACGCGCCGTCCGGATCCTTTTCGTCCAGCGCGATCTCGACCGCGCCCTCGCCGACGAGCGGGTGGTAGAGCTGGCTGATCTGATAGCCCTGGGGCAGATCGGCGTAGAAATAGTTCTTGCGGTCGAACCGGCTCCAGCGGTTGATCTCCGCGCCGATCGCCATTCCCGTGCGCACCGCCTGGCGGATGCACTCGCGGTTCGGCACGGGCAGCATGCCGGGCATGGCGGCGTCGACGAGCGACACCTGCGTGTTCGGCTCGGCGCCGAACGCGGTCGCGGCGCCCGAGAAGAGCTTGGCGTTCGAGGTCACCTGGGCGTGGACCTCGAGGCCGATCACGACCTCCCACTCGCCGGTCGCGCCCTGGATGCGGTAGTTCGTATCGGTCATGGATGCGTGTCCGGGGTGATGAGGTTCAGGTCTGGGAAATAGCTGGCGAAGCGTTGGACGTCACGGGTCAGCAGGGTCGCTCCGAGCGTCGCGGCATGCCCGCCGATCAGGAAGTCGGCGAGAATGGACGTTTTCGGGCCCCCGGCGCGACGATAAGCGCGAAACGCGACGCCCGCCCGGTACGCCGCCGCCCGGCCGAGATCGTGGGTCTTGAGCCCGAGTTCGGCCAGGAACGCCGTTTGCGTATCCAAGGTATCGAACCGTCCCGCGGTTTCCGCGAGGACGACGGTGTTGGTAACCAGCGGCCCGACCGGACGAAGGCGTGCGAGCTGGAGCATGGACCAAGTCGACCACCGGACATCCTGTTCGACGATGTCGATCACGACGTTGCTGTCTATGAAGATCACAGATTGGCGGGATTCGGAATCGGAACCGGCTCCCGAACGTCGGCCATGTACTCGTCGGTGCCCTGGCCGGTGCGCAGTCGGCCGTATTTCTGCGCGACCGCCTTGATCCGAGCGAGTTCGGCTTCGAGCGCCGACCGCCCCGCCGCTTCGTCGGGCCGCGGCTTGCGGATCACCGCCTCGTCTCCGCCACGCCATTCGATCTCGACGGGTTCGTTCGGCTTGAGGCCGAGCGCATCCCTGACATCTTTCGGAATGGTGACCTGGCCCTTGACGGTCATGTTGGTCAACTTGCCCATAAGCAGGTATTACCAGATTTCGGTAATACCGTCTACCACCAAGCCTCCGGCTTCGCGTTGAACCCGGCCCGCTGCTCCAGCGCGAGCCCTGCGTTCAGCACGCCCTGTTCGTCGAGCGCGCGGCCGATGATCTGGAGGCCGAGCGGCAGGCCGTGCGCGTCGAGGCCGCCGGGCACCGACATGGCGGGCAGGCCGGCGAGCGAGCTCGGCACGGTGAAGACGTCGTTCAGGTACATCGCGATCGGGTCCGCCGACTTCTCGCCGAGCGCGAACGCGGCGCTCGGGGCGGTGGGCGTGAGGAGCACGTCGCACTCGTCCCACACCCGGTCGAAATCGCGGGCGATGAGCGCGCGCACCTTCTGCGCCTGGGTGTAATAGGCGTCGTAGAAGCCGGCGGAGAGGACGTAGGTGCCGATCATGATGCGGCGCTTCACCTCCGGGCCGAAGCCGTCGGCGCGGGTCGCGGCGTACATGTCCTGGAGCCCCGCCCCGTCCGGCAGGTCGCGCAGGCCGTAGCGGACGCCGTCGTAGCGCGCGAGGTTCGACGAGGCCTCTGCCGGCGCGATGATGTAGTAGGCGGGCAGCGCGTATTTGGTGTGCGGCAGCGAGACGTCGACGATCTCGGCCCCCGCATCGCGCAGCCACTCGGTCCCCTGCCGCCAGAGCGCGTCGATCTCGGCGGGCATGTCGTCGACGCGGTACTCGCGCGGGATGCCCACGCGCTTGCCCCGGAGGTCGGCGGACAGGCCCGCCTCCCAGTTCGGCACGTCGAGCCGGAGCGACGTCGAGTCCTTCGGGTCGAAGCCCGCCATCGCTCCGAGCAGGACCGCGCAGTCGCGGACGTCGCGGGCCATAGGTCCGGCCTGGTCGAGCGAGGACGCGAAGGCGATCACGCCCCAGCGCGAGCAGCGGCCATAGGTGGGCTTGATGCCGCTGATGCCGGTGAACGCCGCGGGCTGGCGGATCGAGCCGCCGGTGTCGGTGCCCGTGGCGCCCGGGCAGAGCCGCGCGGCGACGGCCGACGAGCTGCCGCCCGACGAGCCGCCGGGGGCCAGCGGCGCGTTGCCGCCGTCGCTCCGCCGCCAGGGAGACAGGACGTTCCCGAACGCGCTGGTCTCGTTGGACGAGCCCATGGCGAACTGGTCCATGTTGAGCTTGCCGAGCATGCCCGCGCCCGCGGTCCAGAGGTTCTGGGACACGGTGGACTCGTAGGGCGGCGTGAAGCCCTCCAGGATATGGCTGGCCGCGGTGGTCGGCACCCCCTTGGTGCAGAACAGGTCCTTCATCCCGATCGGCACGCCGGCCAAAGGCTTGAGCTCCTCGCCGGCGGCGCGCGCCCGGTCGGCGGCGTCGGCGGCCGCCAGCGCGTGGTCGGGCGTCTCGACGAGAAAGGCGTTGAGCGGCTTGGCGCGCGCGACCGCCGCGACGAAGCCCTCGGCCACCTCGCGCGCGGTGAAGTCGCCGGCGCGCACGCCGTCGCGGATGGCGGCAACGCCGAGGTCGGTGAGCTGCGTCACTATTCGATCACCTTGGGAACCGTGAAGAAGCCGTGCTCGGCCTGGGGCGCGTTGGCGAGCACCGCGTCGCGGACGCCGCCGTCAGTCACGACGTCGTCGCGCAGGCGCAGCGTGTTGGGGATCACGGCGGTCATCGGCTCGACGCCGGAGGTGTCGACCTCGCCCAATTGCTCGATCCAGTGGAGGATCCCGTCGAGCTCGGGCGCGAGGTGGCGCGCATCCTCTTCGGTGATCGCGATGCGGGCGAGCTTCGCGATGCGTTTCACGGTGGCTTCGTCGACTGACATGGTCGCGTCGGCTAGCACCCGGGCGCGCGGCGTTGCAAGCGCGGGGGCGTTCGGGCAGGGCGCAGCGCCATGGCCCGCAAGTTCCTGTACGTCGTGGCGGCGCTGATCGTGCTCGCGATCGCCGGCGCCTTCGCCTACCGCCTGTTCGGCAACGACATCATCCGCGCGGCGCTGGTGCCGTCGGCCAAGTTCCAGGCGCAGGCGGGCGTGGCTAGCCGCGCCTACGACGATCCCGCCATGTGGATCGCCCGGCCGGAGATCGCGGGCAACCCGGCGCTCTGGACCCCGACCGGATACCGCACGGGACCGGGCGGACGCGCGGCGGTGTTCTTCATCCACCCGACCTCGTTCATCTCGCGCGACGCGTGGAACGCGCCCATGCAGCCGGACGACGAGACGCGCTTCCGCACGGGCGTCTTCGTCCGCGGCCAGGCGAGCGCGTTCAACGAGGTCGGCGACGTCTACGTCCCCCGCTACCGGCAGGCGACCTTCGGCGCGTTCCTGACCACGGCGCAGGAGTCGGGCGACGCGCTGGGCCTCGCCTATCGCGACGTGGCGGCGGCGTTCGAGGCGTTCCTGCGGGAGGTGGACGAGGACCGCCCGATCATCCTGGCGGGCCACAGCCAGGGGGCGCTTCACCTTACGACTCTGCTCCGCGAGCGGGTCGCGAAGGACCGGAGCTTACGGGACCGCGTTGTCGCGGCCTATGTCGTCGGCTGGCCGGTGTCGCGCGCGACCGACCTCGCCGCCATGGGCCTGCCCGAGTGCCTCACCGCCGAACAGGCCGGCTGCCTCTTATCCTGGCAAAGCTTCGCCGAGCCGGCCGATCCCCAGCTGATCGTCGACACGTACGACGCGACCACCGGTTTCAACGGGGAGCCTCGGCGCGGCACGCCGTTCGTGTGCACCAATCCGATCACCGGGACGGCGGACGGCACGGCTCCGGCGACCGCCAATCGAGGGACGCTCGTGCCGTCGGCCGATCTGTCCACCGCGACCATCGTGGCCGGCGCGGTGCCGGCACGATGCGACGGCCTGCTCGGCTTCCTGCTTATCGGCGATCCTCCCGCGATGGGGACGTACGTCCTGCCCGGCAACAACTACCACGTCTTCGACTACAGCCTGTTCTGGGCCGACGTCCGCGCGGACGCGGGCCGACGGCTCCAGGCGTTCGAGGCGCGGTGATCACCGTCGACCGCGACGCGTTCCGCGACACGCTGCCGATGGGCGGGCGGCTCCTCGGGCTGGACGTCGGCACCAAGACGATCGGGACGGCGCTGTGCGACGCGGGGTGGAGCTTCGCGTCGCCGGCGCTTCTGATCCGCCGGACCAAGTTCCAGCGCGACAAGGCGCAGCTAGCCGACCTCGTCCGCCAGCAGTCGGTGGTCGGGCTGGTGATCGGCCTGCCGATCAACCTCGACGGGTCGGAAAGCCCGCGCTCGCAGTCGAGCCGCGCCTTCGCGCGCAACGTCGAGGATCTGGGGCCCGTCCTGTTATGGGACGAACGCTGGTCGACCCAGGCGGTCACGCGGACGCTGATCGAGCAGGACATGAGCCGGGCCAAGCGCGCCGAGGTCGTCGACAAGCTCGCCGCGGCCTACATCCTGCAAGGGGCGATCGACGCGCTGACCAGCGGCTGACGCGCCGACCGCCCCTTTCCGTCAGTCCTCCAGCGTCCAGCGAACCGGCGGCAGCCTGAGCGTCCCCGGCACCGCCGTCCCGTTCGCGTCGAGCGACGGCGCGAAGCGGCCGTTGCGCGTCGCGAGGCGGCAGGTCGCGCCATCGAGGTCGCCGTTGCCGCTGGAGGCGACGACGCGGCAGCCGGTCACGCGGCCGTCGGTCCCGACGTCGAGCGACACGGTCACGCGTCCCTCCGCGCCGGCGCGGCGTGCG
>DASVSW010000321.1:0-1976 GCA_036387895.1 Sphingomonas sp. | reverse complement strand
GCCGTGGTGCTTGAGCCATAGGCGCGCGGGCGTCGGGTCGGTCCCGAGCAGCTCGGCCGCCAGCGCGTGGAAGGCGGGGCCGTGGTGCATGTGGACGCGGTGCGCGACCTCGTGCGCGACCGTCGCGCGGCGGACGAAGCCGGGAGCCAGGATCAGCCGCCAGCTGTAGCGGATCGCGCCGGAGCTCGAGCAGCTGCCCCAACGGCCGCGCGCGTCGCCGATCCCCACGCCCGAAACGCCGACGCCCGCTTTCGCCGCGAACTCCGCCGTCTCCCGGCCGAGCAGCGCCAGCGCCTCCCGCCGGAGCCACGCTTCGACCCGGCGCGGCGTCGTCTCGATCGGGCCTTCGAGCGACAGGCGGTCGCCCTCGCGCCGCACCGTCCGGCGCGGACCCGGCGACCAGTGGATCGTGAGCGTCTCGTCCGCGACTTCGACGGCGGTTCCGGGTTCGAACGGCCGCGCGACGGGCAGCGCGGCCTGCTGCTCGGCGATCCAATCGGCCTTGCCGCGCGCCCAGGCGAGCGCGCGCTTGAGCGCCGCGCGCTTCGGCACGACGAGCCGTGCGCGGCCGGACACGGGATCGAAGGCCAGGCGAATGCGGCGCGCCGTCGCGTGGCGGACCACGTCGAACGGGTCGCTCACAGTTCGCGGTCGACCAGATGATGCTCCAGGTCGCCCACATCGTCCTCGCTGACCGTCCAGCCGCGCACCGACTGGCCCGCGCGATGGACGGACTCGCGGTCGCCGGTGTTGAGATGATGCCAGTCGGGCAGCGGCTCGCCCGCCGCGCGCAGGCGATAAGCGCAGGTCCGCGGCAGCCACTCGATGTCGCGGACGTTGCCGGGCGTCAGCCTGACGCACTCGGGCACATAGGCGCGCCGGTGACGATAGTCGGAGCACAGCCCCGACCGCCGGTCGAGCAGCCGGCACGCGACGTTGGTAGCCAACAGCTCCCCCGTCTCCTCGTCCTCGAGCTTGTGGATGCAGCATTTGCCGCACCCGTCGCACAGCTGCTCCCACTGCGCGTGGTCGAGCCGGTCGAGCGGGGTGTCTTCCCAGAAGCGCGTCATCGGACCCACCGCGCGAGCTCGGCCGCGACCGCCTCGGGTCCTTGGTCCTGGGGGATGAGCGCCACCGGTTTGCCCTCCGGGTCCATCAGGAAGGCGGTGTTCTGATGGTCGACCAAGTAACCGCCGCCGGGCGTAACGTCGCCCTTGCGGTAATAGACGCTATAGGTCTTCGCCGTGCGGGCGACCGCGTCCGCCGAGCCGGTCAGGCCGACCATGCGAGGGTGGAAGGCGTCGGTGAACCTCTTCAACACGGCGGGCGTGTCGCGCTCCGGGTCGACGGAGACGAAGACCGGCGTGACCTCGGCCGCGCGGCCTGCGTCCTCGGCTTCGAAGCGCTTCAGCCCTGCGCCGATGTTCTGGGCGTCGGTGGGGCAGATGTCCGGACAGAAGGTGTACCCGAAATACATGACGCGCCAGCGGCCCGCGAAGTCGCGATCGGTCGTCGCGCGCCCGTCCTCGTCGGTGAGCGCGAACGGGCCGCCGATCCGCGCGCCCTCCAGCGGCGGAGGCCCGGACGGGGCCGCGGCGCCGCATCCGGCGAGCAGCAGGGCCGCCAGGAGGGTGGCGCGAATGTTCATGACGGAGCCAGTCTCGATCTGATAGCGGTTCGGTGAACGCCTTATCTGGGAACCCGAAGAATGTCGCCAAGAGCCTTGCCGCTCGCCCTCCTCCTCGCGGCCGCGCCCGTGTCCGCGCAATTCCAGTCGGAAGGGTATAAATTCCTCCAGGCGGTCAAGGAGGGCAAGGGCAACGAGGTGATCGCGATCATCGACCGGCCGGGCGCCACCGTGATCAACACGCGCGATGTCACCACGGGCGAAGGCGCCGTGCACATCGTCGCCAAGCGCGGCGACGAGACCTATCTGCGCTACCTGCTCCAGAAAGGCGCGGACCCGAACATGCGCG
>DASVSW010000320.1:0-10635 GCA_036387895.1 Sphingomonas sp. | reverse complement strand
ATGCGCTCCGCCAGGCGCGGGGCGAGACGGTCGAGATCTGGACGCCCGAACTGAACCTGGGTCTCTCCGGACGCCTTCCCGACGACTGGATCCCCGACGTCGACACCAGGCTGTCGCTCTACGCCCGCCTTGCGCGCGTCGACGAGACCGGCGCGCTCGACGCGTTCGAGGCCGAGCTGGAGGACCGCTTCGGCGCGATCCCCGATCCCGCCGCGGCGCTCCTCCGCCTGACCCGCCTCCGCCTGCTCGCCCGCGCCGCCGGCGTGGAGAAGATCGACGCCGGCCCCGCTGCCATCGCGCTCACCCCGCACGGCAAGCGCGCGCTTCCCGCCGTCGACGGCCTAGCCGAGAAGAACGGCCGCTGGCTCCTCGCCGAACGCATCGAGGCCGACCAGGCCCGCGTCGAGCGTGTGGCCGAGCTGCTGGCCGAACTGGGGGAGGGGGACTGAAACCGCTGTCCTACAGGCCTGCTCCCGGTGCAGAACCCGTACCGCTCTTTCTCATCGTCGAACCCGTATCCATCCTTCCGGCGAGAGCCGGAGAGGCGACCAAGCGTCCAACGGCGTTAATGTCGGAAACGATGCGTAAGTCGCTGACCAGAAACGACTAACATATTGACGAGGCTAGCATTCACGACGGAAAAGCGTGCGAAAACGCGACTCCGCGTCAAGGTCGTCCAAGTCGCTGGCGCCAGCCGCCCGTCACTCGGCGGCGAGCTGCAGCCCCTCGTCGACGTCCGCCTCGTCCTCGGCCGCGACGCCCTGCTCCAGGCGCTTCTCGTCCGCTTCGATCTGCGCCGCGTCGGCCTGGGTCACGCCGAACCGGGCCGCCACGTCGGGCGCGAAGCGCAGCAGGTCGCCGCGCAGCTTCAGGAGCGACAGGTCTTTGGACTTGCCCTCCATCATCACGTCGAACTCCAGCCCCTCGGCCATCCGCATGAAGGTCGCGAACTCGAACGGGTTGGTGAAATCGCTATGCCCCGTCCAGATCGGCGGGAGCAGCACCGTCTTGATCCGCGCGGTCGCCTTGAGCGGGGCCGCCAGCGTCTCGCCCTTCCTAGCTAGCGCTTTGCCCGCCGCCTTGTTCGCCTCGCGATCCTTGGCGCTGATCTTGCGCTTCACCTCGCGCATCTCCGTGCGGGGCGAGGAGAAATGCATCTTAGGACGAACGCCTTGCGGCCATGTCCTGATGAACCGCTCGAACGTGTCGCGCATCTCGAGCCGCTGGAGATTGAGGCACCAGAAATGCTGATAGTCGAACACCAGCCGCACGCCGGTGCGCTCATGGATCCACAGCGCGTCGGCGGCGTCGAAACGGATGTCGTCATTCTCCAGCACCAACCGCCGGCGCACATGCTCCGGGCACTGCTCGTAGCCCTCGATCCAGCGGGCACGGCTCGCCTCGCGGTCGCCGTAGACGCCGCCGACATGCGTCACCATCACCGCTTCGTCGCCCAGCTCCATCCGGTCGAGCATCTCCGCCTGGCTCGACAGGTCCCAGATCGACTTCTTGGTCAGCTCCGGGTCGGGCGCGTTCAGGAGGACGTACTGCGACGGGTGGAACGACAGCCGGATGTCGTACTCGCGCGCCTTGCGGCCGAAGGCGCGCAGCTCGGCGTCGGACTCGGCCACCATGCCGTGGAACTGCGGCATGTCGGGATGCGTGGCGTAGGGCGCGATGTCCGACGAGAGCCGGTACATGTCCAGCTCCTTGGAATGCAGGTAATCCAGCACCTTATCGAGATATTCCAACGAGCATTTGAGGTGCGGGTTCTTCTGCCAACGCCGCGTGTCCTGCGTCTTCAGGTCGGGGCGGCCCATCACCTTCACGGGAAAGCCGAGGCGCAACGGGCGGGTCTGGTCGGTCATAAGGGTATCCGGGCTTCGGGGAATCCGATCGCGTGGACGAAGCTGTTCCACTCGGGATATCGGAGCGCGCCGCCCGTCGCCTGCGCGTGGCCGGAGCCGTAGCGCGAGTCGGCGCCGTCGGGCCGGTACTCGGCGAGGAAGCGGACGAGGTCGCGGCCCGTCGCGGACCGCGCGGCGAAATGGACCCAGCCTTCGCGGTACCCCGAATTGGCGGCGATCACGATCTTGTCCTTCAGCCGTCCGCGCCATTGCTGCGCGATCAGCGGGTGGATCTGCGTCGGCGAATGGAAGCGGATCATCGCCACGTCGCCGACCACCTTGGGCGCGACGCGCTTGGCGACGTCGAGCTCGGCCGCGACCTCCGCCTTGGCGGCGAACAGCGCGTCGCGCTCCGGGCTCTCCTCCTTGGTGACGACCTTGGGCCCGTCCCCGCGCATCAGCAGCGCCAGCGCGGGCGAGGCGTCCGCCAACGCCGTCCGCCGCGGCGCGTTGATCAGCGAGGTGGCGTCCTTCAGCGCCGTCTTGCCATAACGCGCCTGGGCTTCCGCCAGCTCGGGCCAGCCCTCATCGGCCATGTCGCCGATCAGGCCGAGCGCCGGCAGCCAGGCAAGATGCTCCGGCGCCCCCACCGCCCAATAGGCCAGCAACGCGGAGGTCGGCTCCGGCGACAGGCCGTTGCCGCTGATCGTGGTGGCGCCCTCCGGCGCGCCGGTCGGGACGTGATGGTCGATGACCACCGTCGGACAGCCCGGCAGCACCGGCTCCGCCCGCGTGCCCAGATCGGCGACGATCAAGCCGCCAGGCGCGCGCGCCGCGAGTTCGGCACGGAACTCGGGCTCCCAAGGCGTCTCGCCCTTGCCGGTGATCCGGACTTCGACGGCGCAGCCCTGCTCGCCCAAGCCTCGCGCCAGCACGGCCGCGGCCGACAACCCGTCGGCATCGAAATGGCTCACCACCACCGCCGGCCGGTCAGGCGAGAACCCGGCGAGCGCGGCCTCGAACGCGGTTCGCGTCGCCGCGCGGAGGTCGCCCGCCTGATCCAATACGCCGATCATGAGGAGGTGAACGAGGCGCGGGAGAGCGCGTTCCCACCCTCTCCCGCTTTCGCGGGAGAGGGACAGCTGCGAAGCAGCAGGGGCGGAGTGCGAGCAGCGACCTGCCGGGGGCATGTCGCCGCGCGGAGCCGGCCCGCCGATCGGCGAGCCGTGGGCAGAGGCTGTAGCGACCAGAACAGGCCCTCACCCTGGCGCTATGCGCCGGTCCCTCTCCCGCGAAAGCGGGAGAGGGGTAAGAAGGAGCGGTCGGCTTCGTCGGAGCGCTCCATGATTCGCTTTCTGCTATTCCTCCTCCTGCTCCTCCCCGCCATCGCCCGGGCGCAGGACGGGGAGCGCGGCCCCGTCGTCCTCGCCGCGGCGTCGCTCCAGGAGTCGCTCACCGCCGCCGCCGACGCCTGGGCGGCGCAAGGACACGCCCGCCCCGTGCTGACCTTCGCCGCCTCTTCGGCGCTGGCTCGCCAGGCGGGAGCGGGCGCGCCGGCCGACCTGTTCATCTCGGCCGACGAGGAATGGATGGATACGCTCGCCGTGAAGGGCCTGCTCGCGCCTGGAACCCGTGCGGTCCTCGCCGGCAACCGTCTCGTCGTCGTCGCGGCCCCGGGCAACACCGCGCAGCTCACCGCGCCTACGCTCGCCAAGACGCTCGCGGCGGGACCGCTGGCCATGGCCGACCCCACCAGCGTGCCCGCGGGCAAGTACGGCCGCATCGCGCTCCAGCGCCTGGGCGCCTGGGCCGCGGTGCAGGGCAAGGTCGTCCGCGCCGAGAACGTCCGCGCCGCGCTGGCGCTCGTTGAGCGGGGCGCGGCGCCCTTCGGCGTCGTCTACCGCACCGACGCGCGCGCCAGCGGCAAGGTCCGGGTCGCCGCGATGCTTCCCGCCGCCAGCCACCCGCCGATCCGCTACCCCGTGGCAAAGCTGCGCCGGTCGACCCATCCGGACGCGGAGGGCTTCCGCCTGTTCCTGCTCTCGCCCGACGGACGCGCCGTCTTCGCCCGATACGGCTTCAGCCCCGCCCCATGACGCCGGAGGAGTGGGCGATCGTCCGCCTGACCCTTCTTGTCGGCGGAACGGCGGTCGCGGCGACGCTGCCCATCGCCTTCGCGCTCGCCTATCTGCTCGCGCGCGGCCGCTTCCCCGGCAAGCTCCTCCTCGACGGCGTCGTCCACCTGCCGCTCGTGGTCCCGCCCGTCGTGACCGGCTGGGCGCTGCTTCTCGCCTTCGCGCCCGCGGGGCCGCTCGGCCGCGTCCTAGACAGCTGGATGGGCGCGACCGTCCTGTTCCGCTGGACGGGCGCCGCGATCGCGGCCGGCGTCATGGCGCTGCCGCTGATGGTGCGCGCGATCCGTCTGTCGATCGAAGCGGTCGACCGCCGGCTGGAGCAGGCAGCGCGGACGCTGGGCGCCGGCGCATGGCGCGCCTTCGCGACCGTCACCCTGCCGCTCAGCCTCCCCGGCCTCATCGCCGCCGCCGTGCTCGGCTTTGCAAGGGCTATCGGCGAGTTCGGCGCCACGATCACGTTCGTCGCGTCGGTGCCGGGCGAGACGGAGACGCTGCCGCTCGCCATCTACGCGGCGCTTCAGCGGCCGGGGGCGGAGGCGACGGTGTGGCGATTGTCGGCGATCTCGGTCGCGCTGGCGCTGGCGGCGCTGATCCTGTCCGAAGCGCTGGCCAGGCGGGCGGGCAGGGGGACGCATGTCCTCTGACGCGTTCGACGTCGCCGTCCAGGTCACCCGGGCAGAGGCGCGCGTCGGAACGGCGTTCCGCACCGGACCGGGCGTCACCGTCCTGTTCGGCCGGTCGGGCGCGGGCAAGACGACGATCCTCGACATGATCGCCGGGCTGGTCCGGCCCGACCGCGGCCATGTTCGGGTGGGCGGGCGGGCGCTGTTCGACCACCGGGCGGAGGTCGATCTGCCCCCCGACCGACGCCGCGCCGGTTACGTCTTCCAGGACGCGCGCCTCTTCCCCCATCGCCGCGTCCGCGCGAACCTGCTCTACGGGGCGGCGGGCGACGCCCGGCTGGCGGAGGTCGCGGCGATGCTCGACATCGCCCATCTCCTCGACCGCTGGCCGCGCGGCCTGTCGGGCGGCGAGGCGAAGCGCGTCGCCATCGGCCGGGCGCTGCTGTCCGACCCCGACTTCCTCCTCCTCGACGAGCCCTTGGCGTCGCTCGACGCCGCGCGCGCCGAAGAGGTGATGCGCGCGCTCGAAGCGCTTCGCGACGGGACGCGCTTGCCGATGATCCTCGTCACCCATGACGCGGCAGAAGCGGAGCGGCTGGGAAACCACCTCGTCCCCGTCTACTGAGCCGCGCCATGGCCGCGCCCGTCTCCATCCTCCACCTTCACTCCTCGTTCGACCTGGGCGGCAAGGAAGCACGGGCGGTCCGTCTGATGAACGCTTGGGGAGACCGGGCGCGGCACGTGGTCGTTTCCGGCGTCCCCGGCGCGCTCGGCGCGCGCGACGCGATCGCCAAGGGCGTGCGCTACGAGATCGCGCAGGACCCGCCGCCCCTCACCGGCCGCCCTTCGGTCGCGCGCTACGAGGCGATCGCCCGCTTCATGCGGCGCTTCGACCTGGTGCTGACCTATAACTGGGGCGCCATCGACGGCGTCATGGCGCGCCGCGTCTTCCCCAAGCGGGCGCCGCCCGTCGTCCATCACGAGGACGGCTTCAACGAGGATGAGGCGGGCGGGCTCAAGATCGAGCGGAACGTCTACCGCCGCTTCGCGCTGCCCGCGGCGCAGGCATTGGTCGTCCCCAGCCTGTCCCTCGAACGCATCGCGCTGAACGCGTGGAAGCAGCCGCAAGGGCGCGTCCAGCGGATCGTGAACGGCATCGCGACCGCCTGGTACGCGCGCAAGCCGGAGCCGGGCTCGATCCCCGGGCTGAAACGGGGCGAGCGCGAGGTCGTGATCGGCGCGCTGGCACGGCTGACCCCCGTCAAGGATCTGCCCATGCTGGTCCGCGCATGCGGCGGCCTGTCGGGGCGCTTCCGGCTGGTGATCGTCGGCGAGGGGCCGGAGCGCGAACGCATCCAGGCGGCGGCGCAGGCAATGGGGATCGCCGACCGCCTCGTCATGCCGGGCTTCCTCGAGCGGCCCTACCGCTACATCGGCCATTTCGACATGCTCGCCGTCTCGTCGCGCAGCGAGCAGTTCCCGATCTCGGTCGTGGAGGCGATGGCGGCGGGGCTGCCGATCGCCTCCGTGCCCGTCGGCGACGTGCCGACCATGATCGCGCCGGAGAACCGGGCGCATGTGGCGAGCCACGTCCACGAGGTCGCGTTGCGCGACGTGATCCAGCCGCTGCTGCTCGAAGCCGACCTCCGCCGGTCGCTCGGCGCGGCGAACCAGGCGCGCGCCCGGGCGGAGTATGACGAAGGGGTGATGATCGGCCGCTACGCCCACCTCTACGAGGCGGCGATGAGCCGCCCTGGAGCCCTATCCGACTGAGGGGTCAGGCTGAGGGTCTGTTGCGGTTGCAACCTTTCGCTATAGGAAACGTAACTTCCATCAAGAGAGGCGTGCCGACCCGTGTTCAAAGGCCTGACCCCCATCGTCTATAACGGCCGCGAGGTCTGGCCGCTGATCGAAGGGGGCAAGGGCGTGTCGGCGACGAACCACGCGTCGGCTGGCGCCTGGGCGGCGGCCGGCGGCGTCGGCACGGTCTCGGCGGTCAACGCCGACAGCTACGACCCCGACGGCAAGATCATCCCCCAGATCTACCGCGCGCTCACCCGGCGCGAGCGGCACGAGGAGCTGATCCAATACGCCATCGAGGGCGCTGTCCAGCAGGTGCGGCGCGCCTACGATGTCGCGAGCGGCCAAGGCGCCATCAACATCAACGTGCTGTGGGAGATGGGCGGAGCGCAGCGCATCCTTCACGGCGTTCTCGAGCGGACGCGCGGGCTGGTGGCGGGCGTCACCTGCGGCGCCGGCATGCCGTACAAGCTGTCGGAGATCGCGGCCTCCTACAACGTCTCCTACTTGCCGATCGTCAGCTCCGGCCGCGCCTTCCGCGCGCTGTGGAAGCGCGCCTACTCCAAGGCGGCGGAGTGGCTGGCGGCCGTAGTCTACGAGGACCCCTGGCTGGCGGGCGGCCATAACGGCCTGTCCAATGCCGAGGACCCCCTCAAGCCCGAGGACCCCTATCCGCGCGTGAAAGCGCTGCGCGAGACGATGCGCGAGGGCGGCATTCCCGACACGACGCCCATCATCATGGCGGGCGGCGTCTGGTACCTACGCGACTGGAACGATTGGATCGACAATCCGGAGCTCGGCGCCATCGCCTTCCAATACGGCACCCGCCCGCTGCTGACGCAGGAGAGCCCGATCCCGCAGGGGTGGAAGGACAAGCTGATGGGCATCGAGGAGGGCGATGTCCTCCTCCACCGTTTCTCGCCGACCGGCTTCTACTCGTCCGCGGTGCGCAACCCGTTCCTGCGCCAGCTCGAGGCGCGCTCCGACCGCCAGATCGCCTTTTCGACGCAAGAAGCGGGCGACCACGTGTTCCAGCTCGACGTCGGCGTTAAGGGCAAGAATTTCTGGGTCACCAGGAACGACCTGCTCCGCGCGCGCGAATGGTTCGGGCTGGGCTTCACCGACGCCTTGAAGACGCCCGACAACACGCTCGTCTTCGTCACGCCGACCGAGAAGGCGGAGATCCGCAAGGACCAGGCGGACTGCATGGGCTGCCTGTCGCAATGTGCTTTTTCGAGCTGGGCGGACACCGAGACCAACTCCACCGGCCGCCTGGCGGACCCCCGCAGCTTCTGCATCCAGAAGACTCTTCAGGACATATCCCACGGCGGCGACACCGACCGGAACCTGATGTTCGCCGGCCACGCCGCGTACAACTTCAAGCGCGACCCCTTCTATTCGAACGGGTTCGTGCCGACGGTGAAGCAACTGGTCGACCGCATCCTGACGGGCGACTGATCCGGAACCGGACGCGGCGGCCACGCGCTAGCGGCGCATGGAGGAGCTCGCCCGCGACCTGCTTGGGGTGGAAGCCAAGCCCGAAGACCTGATCTGGTGGCAGGCGGCTCTCCGGGCGGCCGTGATGTACCTGTCGGTCCTGGTGATCGTGCGGCTCGGCAAGAAGCGCGCGCTGGGCCGGGGCACGGCGTTCGACGTGGTGGTCGGCATCGTGATCGGATCGATCGCGGGCCGCGCGATGACGGGCAACGCGCCGATCGCCACCGCGTCCGCCGCGATCGCGACCACCGTCGCGCTGCACTGGCTGTTCTCCTGGATCGCGCTCCGGTCGCACGGCTTCGGCAAGCTGGTGAAGGGCGATCCCGTGCTCGTCATCCGGAACGGCGAGGTGGACGAGCGGGCGCTGCGCGCGGCGCACCTGACGCGGTACGATTTGGAGGAGGACCTCCGCGGGGAGGGGCGGGACTCGACCGAGGGCATCCGGGAAGGGCGGATCGAGCGGAACGGCGGCCTGTCCGTCCTGGCCGACGAGAAGCCGCCGCGCGTGGTCGAGGTGAGCGTCGAGCCCGGCGTGAAGACGGTCCGGATCGAGCTAGGCTAGCGCCAGCCCTCCAGCACCTGGTCGGGCGGGCGATGGCCGTCGGCCCACATTCGGATGTTCAGGATCACCTTGTCGCCGGTCGCGATGCGGCCTTCATAGGTGGCGGAGCCCATGTGCGGAGTCATGACGACGTTGGGCAGCGCCAGGAGGCGCGGGTCGATCTCCGGCTCGTGCCGCCAGACGTCGAGCCCGGCGCCCGCCAGCCGGCCGGCCTCCAACGCCTCCACCAGCGCGTCCTCGTCGACGATGCCGCCGCGCGAGGTGTTGATCAGGTGGACGTGCGGCCGCATCAGCGCGATGCGACGAGCGTCGATCAGGTTCTCGCTGTCCGGATTGCGCGGCGTGTGGATCGAAACGATGTCCGCTTCCGCCAGCATCCCGTCCAGGTTCGGATGCCACGCCGCTCCGAGCTCCGCCTCGACGACGCCGGGCAGGCGGTTACGGTTGTGGTAGTGGATCGACAGGCCGAAGGCACGCGCGCGTCGCGCCACCGCCTGGCCGATCCGACCCATGCCGACGATGCCGAGCTTCTTGCCGCCGATCCGGTGACCGAGCATCCCGCCCGGGCTCCAGCCAGTCCATTGGCCCGAGCGCACCAGCTTCTCGCCCTCCGCCAAACGACGGGGCACGCCGATGATCAGCGCCATGGCCATGTCGGCCGTGTCCTCGGTCAGGACGCCGGGGGTGTTCGTCACGATGATCCGGCGCGCGCGCGCGGCGGCGAGGTCGATCTGGTTCACGCCCGCGCCGAAATTGGCGATGAGCCGGAGGCGCGGCCCCGCGCGCTCCAGCAGCTCCGCGTCGATCCGGTCGGTGACGGTGGGCACCAGCACGTCGCAGTCCGCCATCGCCGCCGCCAGCTCGTCGCGCGACATCTCGGCGTCGGTCCGGTTCAGCCGGGTGTCGAACAGCTCGGCCAGCCGGTCCATGGTCGCGTCCGGCAGTTCGCGGGTGACCACGACGCGGGGATCGGGGCGGCGGCGCTGGTCGGTCATGGCCACCGTCGTGAGGCGTCGGACGGGCGCGCGTCAACCCGGTTGATGCGGCGTCCCCGCGGTTGGTATGGGGCGGGCAACAGGAAGGGTGTCATGCGTATCCTACTCGCGCTCGCCGCGTTGTCCCTCGCCGCCGCCGGATCGGCGCAGGAAAGGCCCAAGCCGCCCTTCTGGGCATCGATCTCCGCCGGCAAGGCCAGGATGAGGACGGGTCCCGCCCGGACCTATCCGGCGTCCTGGCTGTACCAGCGCGCCGACCTGCCGGTCCGCGTCGTGGCCGAGTTCAAGGAATGGCGGAAGGTCCAGGACCCGGACGGGACGGAAGGGTGGATGCTCCGCAGCCTGACCTCCTCCACCCGTACCGCTATCGTCCGCGCCGCCCAGCCCGTTCCGTTGTACGACCGTCCGGCCGCGTCGTCCCGCCTCGTCTGGCGCGCCGCGCCCGGCGTCGTCGGTCGCATCAGCCAGTGCGGCGGCGGCTGGTGCCGCCTGGACGTGAAGGGGCAGGCGGGGTTCGTCGAGGTCGGCGCGCTGTGGGGCGTCGAGCCTAGCGAGCGGTTGCCTTAGCGTCCGAGCCCCTCCCCCGAAGGGGAGGGGCTGGCCGGTCAAACCATCTCCACCGCCACGGCCGTCGCTTCGCCGCCGCCGATGCACAGGGAGGCGATGCCCTTCTTGCCGCCGGTGCGCTCCAGGGCGGCGAGGAGCGTGGTGATGATGCGCGCGCCCGACGCGCCGATCGGGTGGCCGAGCGCCACGGCGCCGCCGTTGACGTTCACCTTTTCGTGGCTGACGCCCAGGTCCTTCATCCACGCCATCGGCACGCAGGCGAAGGCCTCGTTGATCTCGTAGAGGTCGACGTCGTTCGCCGACCAGCCGGTCTTCTCCAGTAGCTTGCGCACAGCGCCGACGGGGGCGGTGGTGAACTTGGCGGGCTCCTGCGCGTGGGCGGCGTGGGCGACGATGCGCGCGACGGGCTTCAGGCCCTTGGCGTCAGCGACCGACTGGCGGGTGACGACGAGCGCGGCCGCGCCGTCCGAGATGGACGAGCTCGAGGCCGCGGTGATCGTGCCGTCCTTGGCGAAGGCGGCCTTCAGCTGGCGCAGCTTCACCGGGTCGCCGCGGGCCGGGGCCTCGTCCTCGGTCACGACCGTGTCGCCCTTGCGGCCCTTGACGGTC
>DASVSW010000319.1:0-5048 GCA_036387895.1 Sphingomonas sp. | reverse complement strand
CCGCGAGCAGGTCCTCGACGTCCTGCCAGCGCTTGGGGTGGCGGGAGCCCGGCGCGTTGGTGTGGGCGAGCTCGTCCACCAATACCAGCGCGGGCCGCCGCTGGAGCAGCCCGTCCAGGTCCATCTCGCGCAAGGTCCGGCCCTGATACGTCATCTCGCGCCGGGGCAGGATCTCGAGCCCGGCGGTGAGCGCCTCGGTGTCGCGGCGGCCGTGGGTTTCGACGACGCCGACAACCACATCATATCCGGCGGCGCGCTTGGCGGCGGCTTCCGAGAGCATCTCGAACGTCTTGCCGACGCCCGGAGCCGCGCCGAGAAAGATCTTGAGCTTGCCCCGGCCTTCCTGCGCTGCCTGACGGAGAAAGGCTTCGGGAGCTGGTCGGTCGCGCTCAGCCGTCAACGCGCGCCCAGGCGGTCCAGCGCGCGGTTGAGCGCGAGCGCGTTGACGCGCGGCTCGCCCAGGAAGCCAAGCGTCGGCCGCTCGACGTGCCGTCCGACGAGCGCGCGGACCTCCGCCTCGGGCAGCCCGCGCACCCGGGCGACGCGCGGGACCTGGGCGAGTGCGGCGGCGGGCGACAGGTCGGGGTCGAGCCCCGATCCCGACGTCGTCACGAGATCGGCGGGCACAGGCCCCGCCACGCCCTCGGCGCGGCGCGCCGCCAAGTCGGTCGTGACCCGCTCGACGAGCGCCTTGCTCGCCGGCCCGAGGTTCGACCCCGCCGAGGCGAGCGCGTCGTAGCCCTTGCCCGCTGCCGACGGCCGCGTGTTGAAGTAGCGTGGCGACGTGAACGCTTGGCCTAGGACGGTCGAGCCGATCACGCGGTCGCCGTCGCGCAGAAGGCTGCCGTCGGCCTTGGCCGGGAAGACGAGTTGCGCGACGCCAGTCATGGCGAGCGGGTACACGATCCCGGTGAGGATCGCGAACAGGATCGTCAGCACGACGGCGGGGCGGAGCGCGGAGCGGAGATCGTCACCCATGGTCCGGGCTCCTTCAGAAACGGGTGGAGAGGCCGAGATAGAGCTGCGCGTCCGGCGTGACGCGGTTCAGCCCGAAGTTCGCGCCGACGTCGAACTGCAGCCCGGGCTGGACGAGCCAGGCGACCGCCACGTCCGCGGAATATTGCCGGACGGTACCCGCCGGATCGTAGTTCTGCGCGGTCCACAGCTCGCCGTAAACGGCGAGCGTCGGCGTGATCGCCTTGCCGACATTGACCGTGCCGACGAGCTGGACGTGCTTGCCGCGCCCGTCGCCGTCGTGGAGCAGGTCGAGCTCCGGCCCGAAGGTCAAGGTGAAGCCGTCCGGCAGGCTGTACTGGATCGGCAGCGCCACGCCGCCCTCCCATTCGCGGTTGCCTATGCCGCGCTTGGCGGTCGGGGCCTTCACGAAGGGGATGATCCCGATCTGCAGCTCGGAGTCCGGGTCGGTGAAGCGCTGCTTCAGCCGGATGAACAGGTCGCCCACGCCCTCGACCTTCGCGACCTCGCCGTCGACGCGCGTGCGCGCGGTCACATAGGGAGCGATGTTGAACTGGACGTCGGTGTTCCGGCCCAGCCCGAACTTCAGCGTCGGGTTGGCGTAGGCGATCACGTCGGCGCGCAGGTCGCCGTCGTCGAGCCTGGTCCAGTTGACGACGTCCGTCTCGATCTGGACCTTGCCCGCGGGGACGGTGCAGACCGCGTTCGACTTGGTCGGCCGGTCGGTGCAGAGCGGCGGCTCTTCGGGGTTCCCCTGCTGCGAGGGCGTCTCGGGCAGACCTTGCGCGAGCGCCGGGAGGGGAGACGCCGCGAGCGCTGCGGCGGCGAGCTTGAGCGATTTCATGGTGTCGGTCTCTCTGTTACGCGAGGTCGAGGCCGCTGACCGCGAGATCGATCAGCTTGATGCCGATGAAGGGGGCGACGAGGCCGCCCAGCCCGTAGATCAGGAGGTTGCGCCGCAGCAGCGGACCCGCGCCCATCGGCTTGTAGGCGACGCCGCGCAGCGCGAGGGGCACGAGCATGGGGATGATCAGCGCGTTGAAGATGATCGCCGACAGGATCGCGCTTTCCGGCGTCGCCAGTCCCATGACGTTGAGCACGCCGAGCGACGGGTAGAGCACGACGAACATCGCGGGGATGATCGCGAAGTATTTCGCCACGTCGTTGGCGACCGAGAAGGTGGTGAGCGCGCCACGCGTCATCAGGAGCTGCTTGCCAAGGCCGACGACCTCGATCAGCTTGGTCGGGTCGCTGTCGAGATCGACCATGTTCCCCGCCTCGCGCGCGGCCTGGGTGCCGGTGTTCATCGCGACGCCCACGTCCGCCTGCGCCAGGGCCGGCGCGTCGTTGGTGCCGTCGCCGCACATCGCGACCAGCTTGCCGCCCTCTTGCTCCCTGCGGATCAGCGCCAATTTGTCCTCGGGCGTCGCCTGGGCGAGGAAGTCGTCCACCCCCGCTTCCGCGGCGATGGCGGCGGCGGTGAGCGGGTTGTCGCCGGTGATCATGACGGTGCGGATGCCCATGGCGCGCAGCTCGCCGAAACGCTCGCGGATGCCCGCCTTGACCACGTCCTTGAGGAAGATCGCGCCCAAGAGCCGGCCGTTCTGCGCGACCGCGAGCGGCGTGCCGCCCGCGCGCGCGATTTCGTCGGTCACGCGGCGGAGTTCGGTCGCGGCGGCGGTCTGCCCGGCGTCGGGATTGGCGCGCAGCACCGAGTCGACCGCGCCCTTCTGGATCAGCGCGCCGCCCGTGCGCACGCCGGAGATGCGCGTCTGCGCGGTGAAGGGGATCACCTCCGCGTCCTCCGGCAGCGCGGCAGTCGTCACGCCCACGCGCTCGCGCGCCAGCACCACGACCGAGCGGCCTTCGGGCGTCTCGTCGGCGAGGCTGGCGAGCAGCGCGGCCTCGGCCAGCTCGCGGTCGGTGACGCCCGCCAGCGCGCGGAACTCGCTCGCCTGGCGGTCGCCGATCGTGATCGTGCCCGTCTTGTCGAGGAGAAGCACGTCGACGTCGCCCGCCGCCTCCACGGCGCGGCCCGACTTGGCGAGGACGTTGAAGCGGACCAGCCGGTCCATGCCCGCGATGCCGATCGCCGACAGCAGCGCCGCGATGGTGGTGGGGATCAGCGTGATGAGCAGCGCGGCCAGGATCGCCACCGGGATCGCGCCGCCGGCATAGGCCGCGAAGGATGGCACGGTGCCGACCGCGATCAGGAAGACGATCGTCAACCCGACGAGCAGGATGGTCAACGCCACCTCATTGGGGGTCTTCTGCCGCTCCGCTCCTTCGACGAGCGCGATCATGCGGTCGAGGAAGCCCTGGCCGGGGTTGACCGTCACGCGCACGACGATCTCGTCGGAGATGACGCGCGTGCCCGCCGTCACCGCCGATCGGTCGCCGCCCGCTTCCCGGATCACGGGGGCGGACTCGCCGGTGATCGCGGCCTCGTTGACCGACGCCACGCCCTCCACGACTTCGCCGTCCGATGGGATGAGCTCGCCCGTCACGACGCGGACGAGGTCGCCGACGCGAAGCGCGCTGGCTGGGACCTGCTCCGTGCCGGATCCGCGCACGCGGTTGGCGGTGAGCTCCGCCTTGGTCGCGCGGAGCGACGCGGCCTGCGCCTTGCCGCGCCCTTCCGCCAGCGCCTCGGCGAAGGTGCCGAAGAGGACGGTGAGCCAGAGCCACACGACGAGCTGCAGTTTGAAGCCGAGCCCCAGTCCGTCCTGCCCGACGACGAGCAGCACGGTCAGGAGGACCGCGACCACCGCCGTCACGAACATGACGGGGTTGCGGACGAGCTGGTTGGGCGCGAGCTTGCGGAACGCGCCGCCGACGGCGGGGCCCAGCAGGTCGGCGGTGAACAAGGAAGGCGATGCGGCGCGGGCCATAGGTGGCGCTCCCGTCAGGACAGCCGGCCGCTGATCATGTCGAGATGATCGGCGACGGGGCCGAGCGCCAGGCTCGGCAGGAAGGTGAGGCCGCCCAGGATCAGGATGATCCCGACGAGCAGGCCGATCCAAAGGCCGCCCGTGGTCGGGAACGACCCGGCGGAGGCGGGGATGTGCTTCTTCGCGGCGAGCGAGCCGGCGATGGCGAGCATGGGCACGATCACGAAGAACCGCCCCACCCACATCGCGACGCCCAGCAGCCCGTTGTAGAAGGGCGTGCCCGCCGTCAGCCCCGCGAAGGCGGAGCCGTTGTTCCCCGTGGCGCTGGAGAAGGCGTAGAGGATCTCCGAGAAGCCGTGCGGCCCCTTATTGAGCGGTCCCGCCAACCCGGCTTGCGCGACGGTGGCGATCGCCGTGCCGCCCAGGATGAACAGCGGCAGCACCGCGATGGCGAGCACCGCCAGCTTCACCTCGCGCGCTTCGATCTTCTTGCCGACGTACTCGGGCGTCCGGCCGACCATCAGTCCGGCGACGAACACCGCCAGGACTGCGAACAGCAGGAAGCCGTAGATGCCGGCTCCGACGCCGCCGATCACGACCTCGCCGAGCTGGATGTTGAACAGCGGAACGGCGCCGCCCAGCGCGGTGAAGCTGTCGTGCATCGCGTTGACCGCGCCGCACGACGCGGCGGTGGTGATGACCGCGAACAGCGCGGACGCGGCGATGCCGAAGCGGACCTCCTTGCCCTCCATGGTGCCGCCCGCGACGCCGAGATCCCGCAGGATCGGGTTGCCCGCCGCTTCCTGCGAGTAGGCCACCGCGACGCCGGCGACGAACAGGATCAGCATCGCGGCCAGGATCGCCCAGCCCTGGCGCGTGTCACCGACGGCTTTGCCGAATGTCCACGTGAGCCCGAAACCGATGACGAAGATGGACAGCATCTGGATGAAGTTGATCCAGTCGCTCGGATTCTCGAACGGGTGGGCCGAGTTGCCGTTGAAGAAGCCGCCGCCGTTCGTGCCCAGCATCTTGATCGCCTCTTGGGAGGCGACGGGGCCGAGCGCGATCGTCTGCGCGGCGCCCTCGACGGTCGTGGCCGTCACCTGCTGGACCAGCGTCTGCGGCACCCCGCCCGCGACCAGCACGAGCGCGTAGAGGATTGAGAGCGGCAGCAGCAGGTAG
>DASVSW010000318.1:0-2384 GCA_036387895.1 Sphingomonas sp. | reverse complement strand
ACCCCGGTAGCCGGCGCGGGCGCCGTCAGCCCTTCTTGCGGCGCTTGCCCTTTTTCGGCTTGGGCACCTCTTCGCCGCCGCGCGGGAACAGGGCGGCCGCGACGCCGCCGACGAGCGCGAGGCCGCCTAGCGCCAGGGCCGCTATGCCGAGACGCGACCGGCCGCTGCGGGGGGCGGGCTCCGGCGACGACGGCGCGCCGTCGTCCTGGGCGGTGACCGTCCCGTCGACGGCGGACTGCCCGCCCGATTTCACGCCCGATGCGCTGATCGCGTCCAGCGCCCGGTCGGCGTCGCCGCCCTGCCGGTTGCCCGTCGCGGTTCCGGGGCCGGCCGAGGACAGCGGCGCCTCGCCGGCAGCGCGCTGGGTGGCGGAGGTCGCGTAAGGGGCGGGGCCGGTCGCGGCGCCGTCGCCGAGCGTCTTCTGGTCCGGGGTCGCCGTGGTCGGATCGGGCCGGGGCTTCTCGGCGGTCGCCCCCGCCGCCCCGTCGGCCGCGTCGTCGTGCGCTTGCGCGTGCGGCATGGCGGAGGAAGGAATGTGCGACATGTTACGGTGACTCCTAGGAATTACGGATTCGAGTAACCATTCCGCGCCGGCTGTGTTCCCGGTCGTGTCGGGTCCGAACCGTTCATCGCAACACAGGCTCGGATCGGCCCGTTCACAATTAAGTAGGATAGTGCGTCCAGATTGGACGCATTAGGGCCGAATCACATTCCGGGGGCGGGGTGAGTCGAATGGAATCGGATCTGCGTTATTACATGCGGCGTCTCGGCGCGGAGCGGCAGGCGGCCGCGCGCGCCGTCACGATCGCCGCGAAAGAGCGTCGGCTTCAGCTGATCGCCAGCTACGAACGGAAGATCGAAGCGCTCATGGCGTGAACACGCGCCGAGCGTCGGGGCGGCCGACCGGCTCCTCGACGATGCGGCCTCGTTTGCGGACAAGCAGGACCGGACAGCCGGCGACGCGGCGGTGGACGCTGAGCACCGCGCGGGCGGGCGGCATCTCTCCCAGTGGTTTGGCGCGAGCGGCGGGCGCGGCCGGAGCGCCGGCCAGCGTAGCGGCGCTGCAACGGGCCTGGCCCGGTTGAGCGGTGGCCGGAGACGCAAGGAGCAGCACGACGAAAAGGTTGCGCATCTTATCCTCCTGAGCGGGATCCGAGGGCGGCGGCCAGCTTAGCCGAATCGCGCCGCTTTGTCAGCCGGCCCTCGCGCGGCGCACCCCGGATGCGCTACGGCCGGGCGGCATGCGAAACGGAAAGCGGCGATGACCCCCCCGGTTCGGCTCTACGAGCCGGCTGCTGCCGAGGCGGCGATGGCGACGGTGTCGGCCGCGCGCGCGACGGTCGACGGCGCTTCGACGCGGCGCGTCGCGCCTAAGGATTTCGAGCTCACCCGCCCCGTCGCCACGGGCGCGATCTCGCCAGGCCATGCGCTTCCCTATTGCTGGAACCTGCCCAACCGCGAGCTGCTCTGCACGTTGCACGACGATCCGGCGCCGCTGTTCGGCCGTCCGTTCCTGTACGGGGCGCAGCGTGCGACGGCGCGCGAGGTCGCCGCGGTTCCGTTCGCGCGGCTCGACGGGCTGTTCGAGCCGCATGATGCCGATGCGCGCTTCATCTTCGTCCTGTCGCCGGGCCGGGTCGGCTCCACCTTGTTACAGGCGTTGCTCCGGTGCGCGGTCCCGCGCACGGTGTCGGAACCCGACGCGCTGACGCAGCTCGTGCCGGTGCGTGGAAAGTGGGCGAAAGACGCCGGACTCAGGCGGAGCCTGTTCTGGCATTCGGTGTCGGCATTCCGGCGGACCCGGCTGGCGGACGATCCCCCGCCCGACCCGGTGATCGTGAAGACGCGGAGCCAGGTGAACGGCGCCGCGCGCGAATTGGTCGATACCTTCCCGGCGAGCCGCTTCGTGTACGTCACCCGCGAGCCGTCGGCTTGGGCGCGGTCGACCTTCCGCGCGTTCGCGCTGCCCGCCGACCGAGCCGCCGGCCGGCTCCTCCAGGGAGTGCGGGCGGCCGCGCGGCTGGTCGAGAGCGGGGCCGACGCGCTGATCCTGTCCTACGAGGCGATCGTCGCGGACCCGCCCGCGGCCGTGGCGTCGATCATCGGACGCGCGGTCACCGACGCGGAGCGCGCCGCCATGGCCGCGACGATGGCGCGCGACTCTCAGGCCGGCACGGGCCTGTCGCGGAGCCGCATCGCCGGGCCGACGGCGGACGAGGAGGCGTGGATCGCCGAGTTCGACCGCGCCTGGGCGGCGATCCGGCCTGCGGCGCTGATCGACCGCGCAGGGCTCGACATCTAGCGCTTGCGGGTCAGCTCGCGCATCGCCTCGTCTAGCCCCGCCAGCGTCAGCGGGTACATGCGGTCGTTCATCAGCTCGCGGA
>DASVSW010000317.1:0-5245 GCA_036387895.1 Sphingomonas sp. | reverse complement strand
CGCTGCCGCCCGCGCGATGGGGGCGATGATGGAGACGGGGAAGATCGACATCGCCGCGCTCGAGGCGGCCGCGAAGGACCCGGCGCAGGCCGCTTGACCGAAGGAGAACACCCATGACCTATCTCGACGGCTTCGTCATCGCCGTGCCCGACGCCAACCGGCAGGCGTTCATCGACCATGCCAGCGGCCTCGATCCGATCTTCGTCGATCTGGGCGCCATCCGCGTCGTCGAGGCCTGGGAGGACGACGTCCCCGACGGCAAGCGCACCGACTTCCGCCGCGCCGTCGCCGCGGAGACGGGCGAGCGCGTCGCGTTCAGCTGGATCGAGTGGCCCGACAAGGCGACCCGCGACGCCGGAATGGCGAAGACGACCGAGATGATGACCACCGACCCCCGCATGGCCGTCCCCATGCCGTTCGACGGCGCGCGGATGATCTTCGGCGGCTTCGCGCCCATGCTGGACCAAGGCGGCGACGGCGCGCGGGGCGGCTATGTCGACGGCTTCCTCGCCCCCGTGCGCGAGGACGGCCGCGACGCCTATCTCGCCCATGCCGAGCGCGCCGCGCGCCTGTTCGCCGACCTGGGCGCGGTCCGCGTCGTCGAGGCCTGGGGCGACGACGTCCCCGACGGCAAGCGCACCGACTTCCGTCGCGCCGTGGCCGGCGAGCCTGGCGAGCGCGTCGTCTTCTCCTGGATCGAATGGCCCGACAAGGCCGCGCGCGACGCGGGCTGGGCGCGGATGATGGCGGAGAACCTGATGGGCGACGAGCCCATGCCCTTCGACCGCGCGCGGATCGTCTATGGCGGGTTCACGCCCGTCGTCGAGATCGGATCTTAAGCGAAGGCCGGGGCCTGGCGGAGCTGGGCGTAGGCGTCGAGCACCGCGCGGAGGCGGCCTTCGTGCGTCCGGTCGCCGCCGTTGCGGTCGGGATGGTAGCGCCGCACCAGCTCGGAATAGCGCTTCCTGAGCGCGGAACGGTCGGCGGTCGCGTCCAGCCCGAGCACGCGCAAGGACTCGCGGTCCTGGCCCGACAAAGGCTTGCCGTCGGTCCGCTCGGGCGCGTGGGTCCGGCGGAAACGCGCGGCGATCGCGTCCAATGGATCGGAGAAATCCGCCCAGCGCGGTCCCGGATCGCCGCCCCCGCCATAGACGCGGGTGGTCCGTTCCCAGCCGGCATAGGGCCGCTGGGCCTCGTGTATCTCGTCGGCGCTCATGCCGTTGAAGAAGTTGTAGCCGGCGTTGAACTGCCGGACGTGATCCAGGCAGAACCAACGGAAAGCCGGCGGCCGGTCGGACCCGGCCGGTCCTTCCGGCGGCGGCGCGCGGAACTCGCCCGCCTCGTGGCAGGCGGGATGGTCGCACGTCCGCCCCGTCCCTTCGACCCGGCCGTGGAAGCGCGTTCCCGGCCGATCCTTCGTTTCCCCCGATTTACGCGGCACAACTCCGATCCCTGGATAAACGAGCTATATAGGCGGCATGGACAACCCCGCCACTCCGTCGGTCGCCGACCGGATCACCGTTCGTCTCAACGACTTGCTCCAGCCCACGCGGCTCGAGGTCGTCAACGACAGCCACCGTCACGCAGGCCATATGGGCGATGACGGATCGGGCGAGACGCACTGGACCGTGCGCATCGAGAGCACGCGTTTCGCCGGTTTGAGCCGCGTCCAGCGGCAGCGGCTCGTCAACCAGGCGCTGGCCGATCTCCTCGACGCTCCGATCCACGCGCTGGCGATGAAGGTCAGCGCCCCCGGTGAGTGAGCGCCGGCCGCGCCCCGCTGCGCGCATCCTGCTCGTCGACGCGCAGGGCCGCGCGCTCCTGTTCCGCTTCACCGTGGAGGGCCGCGCGCCCTTTTGGGTGACGCCGGGCGGCGCGCTCGACCCGGGCGAGGCGTACGAGGCGGCGGCGCGGCGCGAGCTGCGCGAGGAGACGGGGCTCGACCTCGATCCGGGTCGCCAAGTCGCCCGCCGCGTCGTCGACTTCGTCAGCGTCGAGGGCGTCCCCGTCACCGCCGACGAGCGTTATTTCCGCGTCGACGTGGGCGAGCACGAGGTCGACCCCGCGCTCCACACCGACCTTGAGCGGCGCGTCATGCGGAGCTGGCGCTGGTTCACGCGCGAAGAACTCGCTACGCACCCGGAAGCGATCTACCCGGCGGACATCGCCGACATGCTGGAGCTGACCGATGCTCGATAGCTTCGTCGAACTGACGCTCGAACCCGTCACCCACGATCTCGGCGGCTTCAAGGTCCACCGCACGCTGCCCGCGCGCGAGCGGACCATGGTCGGGCCGTTCCTCTTCTTCGACCAGATGGGGCCGGCCCAGCTCCCGACCGGCGGCGGCATCGACGTGCGGCCGCATCCGCACATCAACCTGTCGACGGTCACCTACCTGTTCGACGGCGCGATCGACCATCGCGACTCGCTCGGCACCCGCCAGCGGATCGAGCCGGGCGCGGTGAACCTGATGACGGCGGGCCGCGGCATCGTCCATTCGGAACGATCGCCCGGCGACGAACGCGCGCACGGCCCCGTGCTGTCGGGCATCCAGACCTGGCTCGCGCTGCCCGACGAGCTGGAGGAGATCGACCCCGCCTTCCAGCACGTACCTGCGAGCGAGCTGCCCGTGGTCGAGCACGCCGGCGCCCGCGCCCGCGTCATCATGGGGGAGCTCTGGGGCGAGCGGGCGCCGACCACGACCTACGCCGGCACGGTCTACGCCGCGATCGACCTCCAGCCGGGCGGGATGGTTCCTGTCGACGCCGTCGCCGACGAGCGCGCGCTGTATCTCGCGGAGGGCGAGGCGGTGCTGGAGGACGTGTCCCTCGAGCCGCAGCGGCTCTACGTCCTCCGCCCGGGCGTCGCGGCGACGCTCAGGTCGGGAACCGTGGGCGGCCGCGTCATGCTGTGCGGCGGCGACGCGTTCCGTACGCCGCGCCACGTGTGGTGGAACTGCGTCTCGTCGCGCCGCGACCGCATCCAGGAGGCCAAGCGCGCCTGGAAAGCGCAGGAGTTCCCCGTCGTCCCCGACGACGCCGAGGAGTTCATCCCCATCCCCGAGGTGCCGAAGACGGTGAGCTATCCCTAAGGCTCCTTCTCCGAAGGGGGGGATCAAGGAGCGACACATGCCCGGCCTGATCACCGAACGCGTCCCCCTTCCCACCGGCGTCGAGCTCGACGTCGCGGTCGCCGGCCCGCGGGACGCGCCGCCCGTCATCCTCCTCCACGGCTTTCCCGAGTCGCACCGCACCTGGCGGTCGATCGTCCCCGATTTGGGAGCCGACCGTTTCATCCTCGCGCCCGACCAGCGCGGCTACGCCCGATCGTCCAAGCCGCCGCGCGTCGAGGACTACGCCCCCGACCGGATCGTCGCCGACCTGATCGCCCTAGCCGATCACTACGGCCTCGACCGGTTCACGCTGGTCGGCCACGACTGGGGCGGCGCGATCGCCTGGATGGCAGCGCTCCGCCACCCCGAGCGCGTCGCGAAGCTCGTCATCCTCAACGCGCCGCACCCGTACGTCTTTCAGCGCACGCTGTTCGACGACCCCGCCCAGCGCGCCGCGTCTCAATACATCCGCCGCTTCCGCGACACCTCGCTCGACAAGGGGCTGGTGGGCGCGGGGCTGGAGCGCTTCTTCGGCTCGACCTTCGCGCACGTGCTGACCACCGGGCTCGCGGGCGAGGACAAGGCGGCCTATCTCGACGAATGGGCGCAGCCCGGCGCGATCACCGCCATGCTCAACTGGTACCGCGCCAGCGCCATCGTCGTGCCCTCGACCGGCGAGGAAGCGGAGCGCCCCGCCTTCCTCGACGCGCCCTTCCCGCCCGTGACGCAGCCTACTCTCGTGATCTGGGGCATGGACGACCATGCGCTGCTCCCCGTCCAGATCGAGACGCTGCACCACCATGCCCTCGACCTCACCGTCGAGCGGATCGACGGCGCGGGGCATTTCGTCACGTGGGAGAAGCCGGCCGAGGTGATCGCGGCGATGCGGCGCTGGGGGATCTGAGACGCTCCTTGGGCGGGGGAGGACTAAGCTAAAGAACCACCTTCCCCATCGCCTCCGACATCGGCGCGTCCAGCCCTTCCGCCCCGCCCTGCCGCACCCATGTCCCGTGCGCGTGGCTCGTCGCCACCACGTCCCACGCCTCGAAGCCCGGCCAGCCCCGCACGCTCACCATCATCTCGCCCATCATGCGGTCCGGCTCCATCGCCACCCAGGCGAGCGGCCGATCCGGCGTCGCCTGCGCCCCGGCGGCGGCCATCGCCCGCCTGATCCGCTCCGCGCCTGCGTCGGGCAGGTACTGCCACACGACCGAGTGCGTCAGCACCCGCGCGACGCCGGGCTCCTGCGGCTCCGACAGGCGCGCCTCGACCCAGTCGGCGGCGTCGGCCTCGTCCAGCTGCACGCCGCCGCCTCGCACCATCGCGATCGCCCGGCCCAGCCGCTCGGCGCGCTCGGGCGTCTCCGGCCAGACATAGGCGAGGAGCCGCGCCTCCACCGCGGGGTCGGTCACGTCGAGCGGCCGCACGTCGCAACCTCGCGTGGACAGGATCTCGATCGGCGGCGCATGCGGCGCCTCGCCCCGCCACTCCGGCCGGATCGCCACGGGCGAACCCTCCGGCCCGACCTCGACCCCGCCAAGATCGAACCGGTAGCGGTCGATCAGCAGGTTGAGCCCGCCGCTCGACCCGATCTCGAGGAGCTCCATCCGCGGCCCGTGCCGCCGCGCCACCTCCAGCAGCCCCGTCATCAGCGCCGCCGACCGCCCGGGCTCGTTAGTCTGCGGCGGCCCGTCGAGCCAGGGCAGCAGGCGTTCGTCATGCCGCGTGAATACGCCGGCCAGCACCGCGTCGAGGCCGCTCCGGTCGCCTGCGAACACCCGCGCCAATTCCTCGTCCGCCCCGTTCCGGACCAGCGCGTGGAGCCCGCCCATCAGCCGCAGCGGTAGCGCGTCGCGCGTCGGTTCGCCCGGCCAGTCGAGCACCGCCGCCCCCGTCCGCGTCCCGCGCGTCAGCCCGCGCGCCAAGCCTGCGCATATGTCCGCGTAGATCGGCGCGTCCATCTTGCGGCAATAATGCTCCTGGATGACGAACGCGTTCCGGTTCTCCGCTTCGCTGGCCATCGTTCCCGCCCTCCTTCAGGAGCCCGCATTGCGCCCTGCACCCGTCGTCCGTAAAGCCCGCGCTCCCATGCCCGCCCCCCTCATCATCGCCGTGCCGAAGGGACGCATCCTC
>DASVSW010000316.1:0-2147 GCA_036387895.1 Sphingomonas sp. | reverse complement strand
GTCAGCAGCCACAAGGCGTTTCACAAGGACATACCGCTCACCCACGCCGAACTCCGCCGCTACCGCGACGTGGTCGCGCCGCTCGAGTTCGACGCGATCCTGACGCCCTTCGAATACGCGCCGGAGATCGGCCGGACGCAGGCGCTAGCCGCGCTGGACGAGGGCCTCGCGCGCGCGCCGGGGGTGAAGCGTCTCGCTATCGAGGGACTCGCATGATCCACTCCGACCACCCCATCCCCGACGTGGTGCGGGCGTACATGGACGCGCTGCCGCCGGGCGACTGGTTCTTCTTCGACATGAGCCCGCTCGACCGCACGGGCGTCCCCGCCTGGAAGGCGGCGCTTTTCCCGCACGATCCGGTCGCCGCGGGTTGCGAGATGCAGCAGGGCACCGGCTATGGCGAGACGCCCGAGCGCGCGATGATCGCCGCCACCGCCGAATGCCATGAAGAGGTCCGCGCCCGCCTCGGCTTCGCGGCGATGCGCCAGGTGGAGGGCAGCTACGCCCAGCTCGTCCAGGACCGCGGCCGAGAGGGCGTGGCCGACCCCCTCGAGCTCTGCCTCCCCGCCGGCTCGCCCGTCGACCGCGACACGTCGCTCCGCTGGGTGGAGGCGCGCCGGTGGTTCTCGGACGAGCCGGTGCTGGTCCCCGTCGACGTCGCCGCGCTCACCGCCGACCACCTGCCCGGCGGCTACCGCCCGTTCACCACGCTGATCACCAACGGCTTGGGCGCCGGGCCGAGCCGGGAGTGGGCCGCCTCGCACGGCCTGTTCGAATGCCTCCAGCGCGACGGCAACGGCCTGCTCTTCCGTGCGATGGACGCTGGCGTCCGCTTGACCTTCCCCGAGGCGCTCCCGCCCGAGCTCCAGGCCGCCATCGACCGCGTGGAGGCGGCGGGCATCGACCTCCTGCCCAAGTTCGCGACCGACGAGTTCGGCTTCGCCAACCTTTTCGTCGTCGGCGCCGACCGCGACCCGTCGCGCCTCCCGATCCCGATCGCCATGACGGGGGGAGGGGAGGCGTGCGACCTCGACCGCTTCGCCGCGCTCAGGAAAGCGGTGCTGGAATACGCCCATGCCCGTGCGCGCAAGGCGTTCACCTTCGGTGCGCTCGCGCGGATCCGCGAGATCATGCCGCCCGGCTACTGGGAGCGCGTCGAGCCCCGCGTCCGCCGCGCCGCCCGCGACACCGAGCCACGCCAGGTCGACGCCTTCCGCCACTGGCTCGGCCTCGACGGCGAGCGCTTACGCGACCTCCTCGCCGACCCCGTCTTCACCGCCCGGAGCGAGCGGCCGTTCGATGCCATGCCTGCGAGCCTGATCGCCGACCCCGCGCAGAAGGGCGAGGAGGCCGCCCGCCGTCTCATCGCCGCGGGCTTCGACCCGCTGATCCTCGACTTCACCGAGCCGAGGGCGGCGATGCACGCCGTCCGGGTGATCGTGCCTAAGCTTGAGGTGGAGACGTTGAGCTACCATCGCATCGGCGAGCGCAACGCGGCGAAGCTCCGCGCGCAGGACAGCCCGCTCGTCCGCTGGGACGCCGAACCGACCGACACGCTGCGCCCCGTCCGGCTCTCGCCCGAAGCGTATGACCGCCTGGGCGGACACCCCTTCCTCGACACGGCCGCGGTGGACGCCAAGGTCGGCGCGCTTTACCCCTTGTACCGGGAACCGGGGGCGCATGAGATGATGGTCCATCTGGAACGCGAGCCGGCATGAGCGCGCTGCGGTACGCCTATAACACCAACGGCGCGGCGAATCACCGGCTCGACGACGCGATCCGGCTCATCGCCGACAGCGGTTACCAGGGCGTCGCGCTGACGCTCGACCACCATCATCTCGACCCCTTCGCCGACGGCTGGCGCAAGGAGGCCGAGCGCGTCGCCGCGCTGCTCGGCCACCTCGGCCTCGGCAGCGTCGTCGAGACGGGCGCGCGCTACCTGCTCGATCCGCGCGACAAGCATGAACCCACGCTCGTGACCGCCGACCCGGCCGGGAGGGAGCGCCGCGTCCGCTTTCTCCAGCGCTGCGTCGACGTGGCCGGCGTGCTCGGCAGCGAGACGGTCAGCTTCTGGGCCGGCGTGCCCAAGCCGGGGGTCGACCGTAGCGACGCGCTGGACTGGCTCGACCACGGGCTGGGCCAGGTGT
>DASVSW010000315.1:0-2987 GCA_036387895.1 Sphingomonas sp. | reverse complement strand
CAGATAAGCGTTGAAGTCGTAGACCGTCGCCGCGCGCTCGATCAGCGAGCCTTTCGTCGCCCCGCTCATGCGGCCAGCCCCCGTTGGAGTATCTCGACGCCGAGCAGCAGCGCGTACGCCGCCGCCAGCCCGCCCACGCCGCCGGCGAACAGCTTCAGCTTGCGCCGCCGCTCCTCCGCCTGGATCCGCGTCACCACCTCGCCGATCGACCCGATCACGCTGAGCCCGCTCGCCGCTTCCAGCTTGCCCGAGGTCGGGAAGGTCGGGCGGAGCTGGCCGAGCGCGAAGGCCGCGCCGACCCCCGCCGCCAGCCCCGCCAGCAGCACGCCGGTCAGGAGCAGCATCCGGTTCGGGGCCGCGGGCGTCTTGGGCGCGCGCGGCGGGTCGATGATGCGGAACGCGACCGCGTCCGCCTGGCTCGCGGCCTGCCCGCGCAGTCTGAGCTGTTCGCGTTGCGCGAAGAGCTGGTCGTACTGGTCCTTAAGCACTTGGAAGCGCCGTTCCACTTCGCCCTGCTGCGCCGCGACCTGCGGGTCGAGCGACAGACGGCCGTTCAGCCCGTCGAGATCGGCCTGAAGGGTCGCGCGACGCATCCGGAGCGAGGCGACCTGCGCCTCTCGGTCGGCGCGCATCGACTGGAGCGACATGTAGACGGGATTGGGGGCGCCCCCGCCGCCCGATCCGCCGACCAGCGGCTCGCCGCGAGCGGCCGCCTGCGCCGCCGCCAGCTGCGCGTTGAGCGCCACGACGTCCGGATGCGAATCGGTGTAGCCGCGCGCCCTGGCGTCGGCGAGCTGGCCCTGCACCGTCGACAGCCGCGCCCGCGCTGGGCCGGCGTTCCCGGCGGCGCCGGGCGTCAAGATGGAGGCCGGCGTGGACGCCATCTGCGCCGACACGGCCGCGAGGCTCGACTGGGCGGCCGCGAGGTCGCCGTCGATCTGATTCATCTGCGCGCGCACCGCGCCGATGCGGTCGGCGACCGATCCCATGCCGGGCAGCCCGCCCAGCCGGTTCTGGAACTCCGCGCGCTTCGCCTCCGCGTCGGCCAGCTGGCGCTGCTGCTCGGCGAGCTGCCGGTCGAGGAAGCGGAGCGATTGACCCGTCCGGTTGCGATCGCCCGCGAGATTTTCCTCGACGAAGACGTCGATCAGCTTCTGCGTGATGTCGGTCGCGAGCTTGGGGCTGGCGGCGGTGGTGACGATCTCGAACAGGTTGTCCTGCGCCGCCGTCACCTTGATGTTGCTCGCCAGGGCCGCCGCGCGGTCGGCGACATCGCGGTCGTTCGACGTGGTCTTCACCAGGTCGGTGCCGCGGACGACCTTCTGCAGGATGACGTTGCTGATCAGCGTCTGGCGGATCTGGTCCACCGCGCGCTGCTGCTCCGCCGGCGCGCCCGCCAGCCCCGCGGGCAATAGCGACTGCATCTGCACGAACACGCGCGCCTTCGCCTCGTACCGGCTGGGGATCTGGCTGACGAGCAGCCAGCCCAGGACGCACACGCCCCAGGCCACCGCCAGCGCCAGCCATCGCCTGGTCCAGATCGCGTGGAGCGCGATGCGCGCCTCGTCGTAAACGCCGTTCATGATGGCGCCCCGCTCAGAACATCGACTCGGGGATGATGATCACGTCGCCCGGCTCCAGCCGGACGTTCGCGCTCGAATCTCCCTTCTTGAGCAGGCGCGAGATCCGGAGGCCGTATTCGACCTGCTTGCCCGTGTCGCGGTTCGCGCGGACCAGCCGCGCCTTGTCGCCCGCGGCGTATTGGTTGAGCCCGCCCACCGCGATCATCGCGTCGAGCAGGGTCATGTTGGCGCGGTACGGGATGGAGGCCGGCTTCTCCGTCGCACCCACCACGCGCACCTGCTGGCTGAAGGTGCCGGAGAAGTTCTCCACGATCACCGAGACGATCGGGTCCTTGATGTATTCGCCCAACGCCTTCTTCATGTCGTCGGCCAGGATCGCGGGCGTCTTGCCCACGGCGGGCATGTCGCTGACCAGCGGCGTGGTGATGCGGCCGTCGGGGCGCACCTGCACCTTCGCCGACAGCTCGGGGTTACGCCAGACGAACACCTGGAGCTGGTCGAGCGGCCCGATGACGTATTCGTCGCTGGGGATGTCGCGCGCGGCGACATAGGAGGCGGGCGGCAGCACGGGACGGCCCGCCCCGCCTCCGCCGCAGCCGGAGAGCATGACGGCCGAGCCGGCGGCCATCAGGATCGAACGGGAAAACGGACGCATCAGCTCAACAACCTCCTCGAACCGCGCGGGCCGACCGGCCGGGCCGGATCGCTCAGGTCAGCCTGCGCTATGGTCGGGACAGGTGAAGATAGCGTTAGGAACGATGGGGCGGGACGCCTGATCGCGTCCCAGGATGGGGCGGAAAGCCCTCAATCCGGGTCGGGAACGATCTCGGCGGCGGGCGGATGGCCGAGGAACGCCGCGGGGCTGGCCGTCGCGCCATAGGCTCCGGCCATGAAGATCGCGATCACGTCGCCGACATCGGCGCGGGGCAGCGCGACCCGGTCGCCGAGCCGGTCGAGCGGGGTGCAGAGGCAACCCACGACCGACGCGACCTCCTCCGGCTCCGCGCCCATGCGGGCCGCCACCGCGATCGGGTAGTTGCGCCGCACCACCGTTCCGAAATTGCCGGACGCCGCGAGCTGATGGTGCAGCCCGCCATCGACCACCAGGAACAGCTCGCCGCCGCTCTCCTTCCGGTCGACGACGCGGGTCAGGTAGACGCCGCATTCGGCGACCAGCCAGCGGCCGAGCTCGATCGCGAACCGGCTGTCGCGCAACGGGTCGGCCCGCCGCTCCAGCGCGTCGCGGAGCGCCGCGCCGACGCGCTCGACATCGAGCGGCCGGTCGCCCGCGAAGTAAGGCACGCCGAATCCGCCGCCCAGATTGACGAGCGGTGGCATGGCGCCCGCCTCGTCGGCCAGCCGGGCCGCGAGGTCGAGCGTCGCCGCCTGCGTGTCGACGATCGC
>DASVSW010000314.1:0-1815 GCA_036387895.1 Sphingomonas sp. | reverse complement strand
CGTTCAGGGGCGGGCGCTACTACCGCGAGATCGGCCTGCTCTGGCGGGAAGGCGCGGGCCGGGCGCCGGCGTTCCTCCTCATCGCCGACCAGCTGCGCGCCGTGGCGGCGAGCTGATCGGAAAATCCTCTCGTCGGTATAGAAACCGCTGCGTTGCCCTAATGACCTGGGTCGGCTTAGAGGCGCGGAGCGGCAAGGTTCAGGAGTTCGCGTGGCCGATAAGCGTGTTGGCGTCCGGGATGCGATCGGGTGGCTGGCGGAGATCGTCGGTCCCGACGCCGCCTATGTGCGCCTCGGCATGGTGTACGGCGTGGCGATCAGCCTCCTGTCGCTCGCCACGCCCATCTCCGTCCAGCTGCTGATCAACAGCGTCGCGAACATCGCGCTGCCGGCCCCGCTCTGGACGCTGTCGGGACTGCTGCTGTTCCTGCTGCTGATGGTGGCGGCGCTCAGCGCGATGCGCGTCTGGGTGATGGGCTTGTTCGAACGGCGCTTCTTCGCCCGCGTCGTCGCCGAGATCACCGTGCGCGCCGTCCACGCGCAGAACCCCTTCTTCGCCGACACCAAGCGCGGCGACCTGTTCAACCGCTATTTCGACCTGGTGGTGGTGCAGAAGGCGGTGCCGAGCCTCGTCATCGGCGCCTTCACCATCGTGCTCCAGTCGGCGGTGGGGCTGGTGGTGACGAGCTTCTACCACCCGTTCTTCCTCGCCTTCAACGTGCTCCTGATCACGCTCCTGTTCCTGATCTGGGCGATCTGGTCGCGCGCGTCCGTCCGCTCGGCGGTGGCGCTCAGCCACGCCAAGCACGAGGCGGCGCGCTGGCTGGAGAGCGTCGGCGGGTCGAACGGCTTCTACAAGTCGAGCCGCCACCTCGACTTCGCGATGGACCGGTCGGAGGCGGCGACCGCGGCCTATGTCGACCGGCACCGCCGTTACTTCCGATACAGCTTCGCCCAGACCTTGAGCTTCTTCCTGCTCTACGCCTTCGCCAGCGCCGCGCTGCTGGCGCTGGGCGGCAACCTGATCCTAAGCGGCGAGCTGACGATCGGGCAGCTGGTCGCCGCCGAGTTGATCCTCTCCGGCGTCTTTTACGGCGTGTCGCAATTGGGCTGGTACCTCGACACCTTCTACGACCTCGTCGCGAGCTCGGAAGAGCTGTCGCTGCTCTTCTCCATCCCGCAGGAGCGCGCGAGCGAGGCCACCGGCAGGGGGCCGCGCGACGGCTCGATCCGGCTTCAGGACGTCGAGATGGAAGGCGCGCGGTTCGACTTCGCGCTGGACGCGGGCGAGCAGCTCGTCGCGGTCGCGGAGCCCGGCGCGGAGCGGTGCCTGTCGCTCCTCCTCAAGCGCCACGCGCTGGCGTCGCGCGGGCTGGTGACGGTAGGCGGCGCCGACCTCGCCGCGCTCGACATGTACCTCCTCCGCTCGGAGGTGATGGTGCTCGACCGCCCCACCATCGTCGAGGTCACGATCCGCGAATATCTCCGGCTCGCCTCCGCTGAAGCGTCTGCGGGCGAGATGCTCGACGTGGTCGAGCTCGTGGGCTTGAAGGAGCGCGTCGCGCGCCTGCCCGGCGGGCTGGACACGCCGCTGGCCTCGTCGGGCTATCCCCTGTCGATCGGCGAGGTGATGGCGCTCAAGCTCGCCAACGCTCTCCTCGTGCGGCCGCGCGTGCTGATCCTGTCGCAGCTCTTCGACCTGCTCCCGCCCGAGCGTCTGACGGGCGTGCTGCGCCGGTTGAAGGCGGCGGGAACGACGATCCTGCTGTTCACCGGCCGGCCGGAGGACATGGCGCTGGAAGGCTGGTTCTGGCTC
>DASVSW010000313.1:0-1884 GCA_036387895.1 Sphingomonas sp. | reverse complement strand
ACCGAACGGGCGTGGGCGGGAAGGCCTTCCGCATTCGCCAGCGCGACTGTCGCGGGGCCGAGCTCCGCCAGCGCGGTCTCGTCGAGCTGGAGAAAGCTCGTCCGCTTCATGAAGTCGAGCACCGACAGGCCGCTCGCGAAGCGCGCCCGCCTGCCGGTCGGCAGCACGTGATTGGGGCCCGCGACATAGTCGCCGATCGCTTCGGGCGTGTGGCGGCCGAGGAAGACGGAGCCCGCGTGGCGGACCTGCGCGAACAGCGCGTCCGGGTCGTCGACCGCGAGCTGCAGGTGCTCGGGCGCCAAGCGGTCGCACAGGGGGATCGCGTCCGCCAGCCGGTCGACCACGACGATCGCGCCGTTCGCCTCCCAAGCCGTGCGCGCGACCGTGCCGGTGGCGAGGTCGCCCAGCTGCGCCTCGACCCGGGCGGCGACGGTTTCGGCGAAGGCCGCGTCGTCGGTGAACAGGATGGACTGCGTGACGGTGTCGTGCTCGGCCTGGCTGAGCAGGTCGGCGGCGATCCAGTCGGGGTCGTTCTGCGCGTCCGCGACGACGACGATCTCCGACGGGCCGGCGACCATGTCGATGCCGACCACGCCGTAGAGCTGGCGCTTGGCCTCCGCGACCCAGGCGTTGCCGGGGCCGGTGATGACGTCGACGGGGCGGAGCGGCCCCGCGCCGTACGCCAGCGCCGCGATCGCCTGGGCGCCGCCGACGCGCCAGATCTCGGAGACGCCGCACAGGTGCGCGGCGGCGAGCACCAGCGGGGCGACCTGGCCGTCGGGCGTGGGGGTGACGATGCACAGCCGCTCCACGCCCGCGACGCGGGCGGGGATGGCGTTCATCAGCAGGGAGGACGGATAGGCCGCCCGGCCGCCGGGCACGTAGAGCCCGGCCGCGTCGACCGGCCGCCAGCGCGCGCCCAGCCGGACGCCGGCATCGTCGGTGTAGGCGGTGTCCGCGGGCCGCTGGCGCTCATGATAGGCGCGGATGCGCGCGGCGGCGAGCTCGAGCGCGCGGGCGAGGCCCGGCTCCAGCGCGGCGAACGCGGCGGCGCACGCCTCCGCCGGGATGGCCCAGCCGGTCTCGCCGAGGTCGTGCCGGTCGAAGCGGCTGGTGTAGTCGGCGACGGCCGCCTCGCCCTCGTTCCGCACGCGCGCGATGATCGCGGCGACATCTGTTGAGACGTCGGCGGCGGATTCGCGGCGGGCGTTCACCAGCGCGTCGAACCGGGCTGCGAAGTCGAGGGCGGCGGCGTGGAGGAGGATCACGCCGCCATCCCCATCCCGGCCGCCCGCCGGAACGCGTCCACCAGCGGCACGACGTCGCCGCGCGTCTTCATCGCGGCGCGGTTGACGATGAGGCGGCTGGTCACGTCCATGATGCGTTCGACTTCGACCAGGCCGTTCTCGCGGAGCGTGCGGCCCGACGAGACGAGGTCGACGATGCGCGGCGCGAGACCCAACGTCGGGGCGAGCTCCATCGCGCCGTTGAGCTTCACCGTCTCCGCCTGGACGCCACGCGCGGCGAAGTGGGTGCGCGTCACGTGCGGGTATTTGGTCGCGACGCGGACATGGCTCCAGCCGCGCGGGTCGTCGCGCGCCGCGAGCTCGGCGGGCTCGGCGACCGACAGGCGGCAATGGCCTATCCCCAAATCGACGGGCGCGTAGAGCTCCGGATAGGCGAACTCGGCGAGCACGTCGGAGCCGACGATCCCGACCTGCGCCGCCCCGTGCGCGACGAAGGTCGCGACGTCGAAGGCGCGCACGCGGATCAGCTCGATCGCGGGATCGTCGGTCGCGAAGCGGAGCGCGCGGGAGTCCTCGTCCGAGAAGGCGGCTTCGGGACGCACGCCGGCGGCGGCGAGGAGCGGCAGCGCTTCGGCGA
>DASVSW010000312.1:0-2773 GCA_036387895.1 Sphingomonas sp. | reverse complement strand
TGCGCGTTATCGTCGCGCAGGTCCATGCCGGCGTCGTTGAGGGCCGTCGCCTGGCGGACGCGATGGCGCGCGAGCCCAAGAGCTTCCCGCCGCTCTACCGCGCGATGGTGGCGGCCGGCGAGAGTTCGGGCACGTTGCCAGAAATCTTGGAGCGGCTCTCCGTCCTGCTGGAGCGGCAGGCGGAGATCCGGGGCAAGCTGATCACCGCGCTCACCTATCCGGCGGTGCTCGCGACGGTGGCGCTGGGCGTCGTGGTCTCCCTGATGATGTTCGTCGTGCCGCAGGTCGTCGAGCAATTCGACACGGTCGGCCAGGAACTGCCGCTGCTGACGCGCATGGTGATCGGCCTGTCCGAGTTCCTGGTGGGCTATTGGTGGCTGCTGCTCGGGATCATCATGCTCACCGCGCTCGGAACCTGGCAGGCGCTGCGGCGGCCAGGCATCCGGCTGGCCTTCGACACGCGGCTTCTGCGTCTGCCGCTCTTGGGACGGCTGCTCCGCGATCTTCACGCCGCGCGGATGGCGCGGACGCTGGGCACCATGGTCGCCAGCCGCCTGCCGCTGCTCGAAGGGCTGACGCTCACCGCCGGGACGATCAACAACCGCCGTCTGCGGCTCGCGTCCGACGAGATCGTCGAGAACATCCGCGGCGGCGGGAGCCTGTCCTCGGCGATGCACCGAGCGGGCGTCTTCCCGCCCTTGCTCACCTATCTCGCCGCCAGCGGCGAGGCGGCAGGGCGCCTCGACGAGATGCTCGAGCGGGCGGCCGATTACCTCGAGCGCGAGTTCGACCGGTTCACCGCTACCGCGCTGTCGCTGCTCGAACCGCTGATCATCGTGCTGATGGGCGGCATCGTCGCCACCATCGTGCTGTCCATCCTGCTCCCCATCCTCCAGCTCAACACGCTGGCCGGCCAATAGGAATGCCCATGCGCCCCGATCCGAAGAAGCGCCGTCGTCGAGAGAGCGGCTTCACGCTGGTGGAGTTGATGGTGGTGATCGTCATCATCGGCCTGCTCGCGACCATCGTCGCCATCAACGTGCTGCCCTCGGGCGACCAGGCGCGGGTGACGCGGGCCAAGGCGGACATCAACACGATCCAGGCGGGGCTCGACCTCTACAAGCTCCAGAACGGCCGCTATCCGACGACGTCCGAAGGGCTGCAGGTCCTGGTCGGCGGGCGGGGCGCCTATCTGAAGGGCAGCGCGGTGCCCAAGGACCCCTGGGGGCGCGACTATCTCTACGCGTCGCCGGGCCAGCATGGGGACGCCGACGTGTGGAGCCTGGGCGCCGACGGCCAGGAGGGGGGCGAGGAGCTCAACGCCGATGTCGGCAGCTGGCAGTCGTAGACCGGGCGGGGGCGAGTCCGGCTTCACGCTGGTCGAGCTCATGGTCGTGATCACGATGATCGGTCTCGTCTCGGCGGCGGCGGCGCTCGCGTTGCCCGACCCGCAGGGCCGCGTCCGCGACGAGGCCGAACGCTTCGCCGCGCGCGCTCGGGCCGCGCAATCGGAGGCGATCGTGTCCGCGGCGTCCGTCAGTCTCTGGGTGACCGCGGGCGGCTACGGGTTCGACCAGCGGATCGCGGGCGCGTGGCGGCCCGCCTCCGATCGGCCGTTCCGGGTCGAACGGTGGCGCGACGGGACCCGCGCGGAGCTGCCTGGCGCGGGCGGGCGGCTCCGCGTCACGTTCGACGCGACCGGGTTCGCCGACCAGCCGCTCGACCTGCGCCTGTCGCGCGGCGGGGCCGCCACCTCGGTGCGCGTGGAAGCGAACGGGAGCGTGCGGGTCGATGCCGGCTGAGCGCGGTCTTGGCGTATGCGGACGTTCCGCCGAAAACGGCTTCACGCTTATCGAGATCGTGGTCGCTCTGACGGTGTTCGCGCTCGCGGCGATGGCGCTGCTCCGCTTGGAAAGCGCGACGATCCGGGGAGCGTCGATCCTCGACCAGACCCTGCTGGCGCAGATGGTCGCGCGCAGCGTCGCGATCGAAGCCGTGACGGAAGCGCAGGCACCCGCGCCCGGCGTGACCACGGGAGCCGAGGAGAATGGCGGCGTCCGCTGGAGCTGGACGCGCGCCGTGGCCGCGACAGGCAACCGCGAGGTCGTCCGGATCGGGGTGGCGGTGGCCGACCCGTCGGGGCGTGTGCTCAGCCGTCTCGAGATGGTGCGCCCGCCGACCCGCGCCGCGTCGGTCAGCGTCCAATGAGCCGGTCCGCCGAGCGCGGCTTCACCCTCGTCGAGGTTCTCGTCGCGCTCATGATCTTCGGGATGATCGGGGCGGCGGGGGTGGCGATGTTGTCGTTCAGCGTGCGCGCGCAAGGCGTGACTGGGGCGAAGCTGGACGACGTCGCGGCGCTGAACCGCACCGTTTCGATCCTGTCCGCCGACCTGGCCCAGGCGGTCGACCGGCCGACGCGCGACGAGCGGGGCACGTTGTTGCCGAGCTTCGCGGGCGAGGCGGGCGGGGCGGCGGACCCGATGCTCAGGATGACGCGCGGGGGGTGGGCCAATCTGGACGGCGCGCCGCGGCCCGGCATGCAGAAAGTGGCCTACCGCGTCGCGAACGGCGTGCTGGAACGGGTGGCCTACCCGATGCTCGACGGGGCGCCGGCCCTGCCGGCGGCGGCGCTGCTGACGGGTGTGACGGACGTTCGCGCGCGCTATCGCTATCGGGGCGCCTGGAGCGACCGGTGGGACGCGACCGCGGCGCCCTTGCCGGACGCGATGGAGCTGGTGGTCAGCCGCGCCGACCGCCGTTGGTACCGGCAGCT
>DASVSW010000311.1:0-2950 GCA_036387895.1 Sphingomonas sp. | reverse complement strand
CGACGGCCGGACGTAAAGAGTGATCGCAGGCTCGTAAACAACCGCTTCTGGGTCTAGCGCGCCAGAGACAAGCACTCGGCCGCCCTACCCCGCCGTCCGCGTCAGGCTCAGGAACACGTCCTCCAGGTCCGCTTCCCTGGTCGTCACGTCCACGATCCCCAGCCCGTCGCGCGTCACCGCCGCCAGCACCTCGCCTGCGTTGACGCGGTCCTTGCGGTAGGTGATCTCCAGCGTGCGCGCGCCCTTCAGCACGACCTTCTCGAAGCAGATGTTGGCCGGCGGCGCCGCGAGGTCGCGGTCGACGGTGACGGCCACCACCTTCTCCTGCGCCTTGTTGACCAGGTCGCGCGTGGGCTCGTTGGCGATGAGGCGGCCGCCGTTGATGATGGCGATGCGGTCGCACAGCTGCTCCGCCTCCTCCAGGTAATGCGTCGTGAGCACCACGGTGACGCCCTGCTCGTTCAGCGAGCGCACATAGGCCCAGAGCTGCTGGCGGAGCTCGATGTCGACGCCCGCCGTGGGCTCGTCGAGCACCAGCACGGGCGGCGAATGCACCATCGCCTTGGCCACCATCAGCCGCCGCTTCATGCCGCCCGACAGGGTGCGGGCGTAGGCGTCGGCCTTGTCCTCCAGGCGCACCGCGCGCAGCAGCTCCATCGACCGCCGCTCCCGCTTCGGCACGCCGTAGAGCCCCGCCTGGTTCTCCAGCGTCTCCAGGGGCGAGAAGAAGGGGTCGAACAGGATCTCCTGGTTGACGATGCCGATCGACGCCTTGGAGTTGCGCGGGTGCTCGTCGATGTCGAAACCCCAGATCGAGGCGCGGCCGGACGTCTTATTCACCAGCCCGGCCAGGATGTTGATCAGCGTCGACTTGCCGGCGCCGTTGGGGCCGAGCAGCCCGAAGATCCCGCCGCGGGGCACGTCGAACGTCACCCCGTCGAGCGCCCTCTTGCCTCCGGCATAGGTTTTGCAAAGCTCTCGGATGGAGATGGCCGCGTCGGTCATGGGGTGGCGATAGGCGTGGGGGACCGCGCCCTCAACCCCGGAACCCGACTCGGCCCATCCGCGTCGTGACGTAGGCGACATGAGGGAGAAGGAGATGACCGATCGCGCGTTCCTCCGTCAGCTCGAAGGCTATGGGCTGCTGACGGCCGAGATCCATTACTACATGCCCGACCACCCGGCGCTGCTGCAGCAGTTCGTCTGGCAGGAATACGACGTGGCGCCGCGCTTTCCCGAGCTGCACCGCTTCCTCGACCATTGGCGGCGCGAGATCGAGGCGGCGCTCCATTCCGTCCGGATCGCGCACCAGCACCTGATCCGGCCGACCGAATGGCGCGCGGTGGACGGGGTGATCAGCATCAACTGACGCGGTTCACGGGGATTGAGGGCGCGGGCGGCGGGCGCTATCCGGCTATCCATGCATCCGCCGCTCCAAGTCTCCCGCGTCTCCACCCGCCGCGTCGCCTGCGACGGCGCCACCGACATCCCGGGCGGCCAGATGCTCGGCCACCCGCGCGTGTTCCTCCAGATCGACGAGTCGGGCTATGTCGATTGCGGCTATTGCGACCACCGCTTCGTGCTGATCGGCGGGCCGGCGGACGGGGCGGATCAGGGCAAGCTGCATGATCGGGGGGATGCGGCCGGTCTCTGACCGGACTATATCGCGGTGATGACCGCCATCACCGATCCCCGCCGCTTCCTCTACCGCGACCTCGACCCGGACGCCGCCCAGCGCCTCACCGCGCAAGCGCTGGGCAAGGCCGACGACGGCGAGCTCTACCTCCAGTACCGCCGGTCGGAGGCGTTCGGCTTCGACGACGGGCGGCTCAAGACCGCGAGCTACGACACGCATGGCGGCTTCGGCCTGCGCGCGGTGTCGGGCGAGACGACCGCCTTCGCGCACGCTAACGAGCTGTCGGAGGGCGCGATCAAGCGCGCCGCCGAGACCATGGCGCTGATCGACCCCGCGGTCGGGCCGAAGGCCGGGCCGCCGGCGCGGACCAACCGCCACCTCTACACCGACGGCGACCCGCTCGACCTCGTGTCCTTCGCCGACAAGGTGAACCTATGCCAGCGCATCGACGCCGCGGCCCGCGCGCGCGACCCGCGCGTGGCGCAGGTGTCGGTCGGGCTGTCCGGTTCGTGGTCCGTCGTCGAGATCGTTCGCGCCGACGGCTTCGTCGCGACGGACGTGCGCCCGCTGGTGCGGCTTAACGTCTCGATCGTGGTCGAGCAGAACGGCCGGCGCGAGACGGGGAGCTTCGGGATCGGCGGCCGCTACCTCTACGACCGCCTGTTCGAGCAGGGGACGGCCGACCGCGCGATCGACGAGGCGTTGGCGCAGGCGCTCGTCAACCTCGACTCGGTCGCGGCACCCGCGGGCGAGATGACGGTGCTCTTGGGCCCGGGCTGGCCGGGCGTGATCCTGCACGAGGCGATCGGCCACGGGCTGGAGGGCGACTTCAACCGCAAGGGCACGTCCGCCTTCTCCGGCCGCATCGGCGAGCGCGTCGCGGCGCCCGGCGTCACGGTGGTCGACGACGGCGCGATCCCCGATCGGCGCGGGTCGCTGTCGATCGACGACGAGGGCACGCCGACGCGCGAAACGGTGCTGATCGAGGACGGCGTCCTCAAGGGCTATATGCAGGACCGCTTGAACGCCCGGCTGATGGGCGTCGAGCCGACGGGCAACGGCCGCCGCGAGAGCTTCGCGCACGCGCCGATGCCGCGCATGACCAACACCTTCATGAAGGCGGGCCGCGACGACCCCGCCGAGCTGTTGTCGCGCGTCAAGCGCGGCATCTTCGCCAAGTCGTTCGGCGGCGGCCAGGTCGATATCGTGTCGGGCAAGTTCGTCTTCTCGTGCACCGAGGCCTACCGCGTCGAGAACGGGGTGATCGGCGCGCCGATCAAGGGCGCGACCTTGATCGGCGACGGGCCGACGGTG
>DASVSW010000310.1:0-13835 GCA_036387895.1 Sphingomonas sp. | reverse complement strand
CGCCGCGCTTCTCGCCGGACGGACGCTCCATCCTCTTCTCGATGGCGCAGAACGGCAACACGGACGTGTACCGCGTGTCGGCGCAAGGCGGCGCGCCGCAGCGTCTGACCAACGCGCCGGGCATCGACACGGGCGGCAGCTATTCGCCCGACGGGTCGCGCATCGTCTTCGAGAGCGACCGTTCGGGCGGGCAGCAGCTCTACGTGATGAACGCCGACGGGTCGAACCAGCAGCGCATCTCGTTCGGCGGGGGCCGCTACGCGACGCCGGTCTGGAGCCCGCGCGGCGACCTGATCGCCTTCACCAAGATCGGCGGGGGTTTTCGAATCGGCGTCATGACGCCGTCGGGCGGCGGCGAACGCCTCCTCACCGACGACTGGCAGGACGAGGGGCCGAGCTGGGCCCCCAACGGCCGCGTCATCACCTTTCTCCGGTCGGGCCGGGGCACCCAGGGCAAGGCCGACCTGTGGATGGTCGACCTGACGGGCGTCAACGAGCGGCGCATCCCCACGCCGCTCGACGGGTCGGATCCGGCCTGGGGGCCGCTCAGGCCGTGAACGGGGCACGCGGGGGCGTGACGAACGGGGCAGATCTCAAAGGGAGCTCAGCATGACCAAGACCATCACCCTTCTCCTCGGCGTCGCCGCCCTGTCGCTGGGCGCCTGCGCCAAGAAGCGGCCGGAAGTGCTGCCGCCCGCTCCCGTCGGCACGGGCGACACGGGCGCCGGGACGACCGATCCGAACGGCGTTGGCGGCGGCGCGGTGGTGCCGGGCTCGGACGCCGACTTCCAGCGCTCGGTGACGTCCAACACGATCAACTTCGGGCTCGACCAGTACGACATCGACGCCACCGCGCGCTCGATCCTAGACAGCCAGGCCGAGTGGCTGGGGCGCTACCCGGACGTGCGGATCACGATCGAAGGCCATGCCGACGAGCGCGGCACGCGCGAGTACAACCTGGCGCTGGGCGACCGCCGCGCCAACGCCGCCAAGAACTACCTCGCCGCGCGCGGCGTCTCCGAGGCGCGCATGGCGGTGATCAGCTACGGCAAGGAGCGCCCGGTGGCGCTTGGCTCCGACGAGGAGAGCTGGGCGCGCAACCGCCGCGCCGTGACCATCGTCGCGGGGCGCTAGCCCTCCGGTCAGCGTCAGCGTCGGCGCGGTTCGGGCGTGAAGGCGCGGGCCGGGTCGAGCGCCTCGTCGAGCAATCGGGCGAGGCGCAGGCCCGCGCGGGCGATCTGGCGCCGTTGCGGCTCGATCGCCGCCTGGATCTCCGCCTCGCCGAGCTGGACGCGCGCCGTCGGCTTCGGCCCGCACGGGTCGCCCAGCGCCAGCCGGTAGGCGGTCTCGCGGCTGACCTCCCAGGCCTCGCGGCTCCAGTCCTCCGTCGTGCCTGCCGCGAAGCTCTCGCGCTCGGCGTCGGGATAGGCGCGCTCGATCGAGGGCGGCGTCGTCACCGCCCGGTCGGCTAGCGGCGTGTCCCAGATGGCGTGGAGGTTGAGCCATTCGGGCGCGTAGACGCCGTACGCCGCCTTGACGTCGTTGCCGCCGCGGTCGGCGCGGTCGCCGGCGTGGAGCGGCATGTGCAGGTCGCCGACGAAGTGGATCAGGAAGGCGAGCGCCGCCACCTTCTCGCGCTCCGGCACCGTGCGGTCCTGGAGCAGCTTCACCTGCCGGTCGATCTGCGCCGACACGCAGTTGCCGTCGCGGCACGCGGACTTGAGCTCGAACGGCTTGCACACGTCGACGTTCTGGTAGTGCCAGGGCGAGGTGTAGTTGAACCGCGGCCCCAGCCCACGGATGCAGTCGGGCCAGACGCTCGCGGCCTCGGGCGTCGCCGCGGCGCAGGCCGGCGTGTCGAGCAGCCGCGCCCGGGCGAGCAGCGCGCGGGCGCGCGCGGCGGTCGCGGGCTTGGCGTTCGCCAGCGCGATCCGCGCCACCGTCTCGTGCCCCAGCACGCCATAGGCGAGGACGGGGCGGGGCAGCGCCAGCAGGGCGAGCGCGATCAGGACGGGGAGGATCCTCATGGCCGCGGCCCCTAGCCGGCGCTCCGGTCGCGGTACAGCGCCGTCTCCGGTTCCGTGCCGGACGAGACGCGGCCGCGGTACATGCCGGGCGTGGTGAAGCGCCACAGCCCCGTGCCCTCGGGCGTCACCACGATGACGCCGCCCGTGCCGCCCAGCTCGACGACCTCGGCCAGAACCGCGTCGGCGGCGGCGCCCGCGTCCTCGCCCGCGTAGCGCATGCGCGCGGCGATCGCGTGGGCGGCGCCGACGCGCAGGAACTGCTCGCCCGATCCCGTGCAGGACACGGCGCACGCCCGGTCGTCGGCCCAGGTGCCCGCCCCGACGACGGGCGAATCGCCGATCCGGTCCCAACGCTTGCCGGTGACGCCGCCCGTCGAGGTCGCGGCGGCGAGCCGGCCGTCCATGTCGAGCGCGACCGCGCCGACGGTGCCGTACTTCATCTCGACGTCGAACCGGTCGGCGTCGGTGGCGAGCAGCTCGCGCAGATGCTCCTGCCGCTCGGGCGTGACGAACCAATGGGGGTCGGCCTGCTCCAGCCCCTGTTCGAGCGAGAAGGCGTCCGCGCCCGGGGCCGCAAGGAAGACGTGCGGGCTCCGCTCCATCACCGCGCGCGCGAGCTGGACGGGATGACGCGTCCGCGACACGCCCGCGACCGCGCCCGCGGCCCGCGTCGTGCCCTCCATGACCGATGCGTCGAGCCGCACCTCGCCGTCATAGGTCAGCGCCGCGCCCCGCCCGGCGTTGAAGCAGGGATCGTCCTCCAGCACGCGGATCGCCGCCTCCACCGCGTCCATCGCCGGCCAGCCGTTGCGCAGCACGGCCGCGCCCGCCTCCAGCGCCGCCGCCAGCCCCGCGCGCGCCGCCGCCTCGCGCTCGGGCGTGATGTGCGCTTCGTCGATGACGCCGGCGCCTCCATGGATGACGAGCGTCCAGCGTCGGTCGGCGGTATCGGTCATGGGAAGACTCCGTGAGGTTCAGGCGGCGGCCGGCGCGAGCGGCGCGGCGGACGGACGGGCGCGGCGCTTCAGGCCGATCAGCGGGCGCAGCGGCCCGATCGCGCGCCCGGCGAGGTAGAAGGTCCAGCACCCCGCGACGGTCGCGACGACGAGCACGGCCATCGCCGCGGGCCAGGGCAGCCCCGCTGGCATGATCCAATAGGCGACCAGAACGATGACCGTCTGGTGGACGAGGTAGAAGGGGAACACCGCCTCGGTCAGAATCGCGCGACGCGGATGGTCGCGGTTCCAGAAGCGGTCGGCCGCGCCGAGGAGCGCCGCCACCGACGCCGCGCCCTGCACCGCACGCGCGGCCGAGAAGACGTGGCCCCAGGGCGAAGGGAAGCCGACGGCTTGGGCGAAGCGGAGCTGGAGCGCCGCCACCACTGCATAGGCGGCGACCGCGACGACCGCGCAGGGCAGCCAGCGCCGCCCGAGCCAGCGAAGCACGTGGGGCGCACGCCCGAGCGCGAAGCCGAGCAGGAAGGCGGGCAGATAGCTGGCGTGCGCCACCGGGTCGTCGACCAGCGCGTGCGTCTCGCGTCCGCCGGGGAACAGCACCACGTCGACGAGGATCAGATAGGCCATCGGCAGCAACAGGATCGCTGGCCCGCGGAAGGCCCAGGCCAGCGCGCGCCCGACCGCCGCCAGCGCCGACGCGGGCGTCAGCGCGAGCGCAAAGGCCAGCGCCAGCGTGTAGACCCAGAGATAGACGACGAACCAGAGATGGTTCCAGGTCGGCAGGTCGAGGCCGTGGAGCGGCCGGAAGCCGAGATAATCGCCCGCCCAGAAGGCGGCTAAGCCCTGGCCGTAGCCGTGCTTGGTCACCAGCTCGACCCAGGGCTGGGGCGGCACCACGACCAGCATCCCGAACAGGAGCGGCGCGAGCAGCCGGACGCTGCGGTCGCGCGCGAACGCGCCGAGCCCTTCGCTACGCATAAGCAGCGCACGGCTGGCGTAGCCGGAGACGACGAACAGCAGCGACAATCGCCACGGGTTCACCGCCAGCATCGGCAGCGTGAGGAGGAAGTCGCCTGGCAGCTTCACGTGGAAGCCCCAGGGCACGAACACCATGCCGACATGGTAGAGGATGAGGAGGCCGAACGCGCCGATCCGCAACCAGTCCAGGCCGTAGTGCCGCTCCATCCGGCCGGCCCTATGCGGGCGGGCGCGCCAGGGGGCAAGGTCGGGGGGCAAGCGGGGTTACGGCACGCCGGCTGGCGCACTATAAGGCCCGCCCATGTCCATCCGTCCCTGGCGCGACATCGTCCGCCGCCCTTGCCGTCAGATCATGGTGGGGAACGTCCCCGTCGGCGGCGACGCCCCCGTCACCGTTCAGACGATGACCAACACGCCGACCTCCGATCCGGTGGCGACGCTGAACCAGATCCGGCGCTGCGAAGAGGCGGGGGCGGACATCATCCGCGTGTCCTGCCCCGACGTCGAGTCGACCGCGGCCCTCAAGCAGATCACGCGGGCCGCGCGCGTGCCGATCGTCGCCGACATCCATTTCCACTACAAGCGCGCGCTCGAGGCGGCGGACGCGGGCGCGGCCTGCCTGCGCATCAACCCCGGCAACATCGGTTCGGGCGACCGGGTGCGCGCGGTGGTGAACGCCGCCAAGGCGACCGGCTGCTCGATCCGCATCGGCGTCAACGCGGGCTCGCACGAGCGCGACCTGCTCGAGAAATACGGCGAGCCCTGTCCGGAAGCGCTGGTCGAGAGCGCGCTCGACCACATCAAGCTGCTCCAGGACAACGACTTCCACGAGTTCAAGGTCGCGGTGAAGGCGTCCGACCTGTTCCTCGCGGTCGCGGCCTACCAGCAGCTGGCCGAAGCGGTCGACTGCCCGCTCCATCTCGGCATCACGGAGGCGGGCGGCTTCGTCGGCGGGACGGTGAAGAGCGCGATCGGCATCGGATCGCTCCTGTGGTTCGGCATCGGCGACACGATCCGCGTGAGCCTGTCCGCCGAGCCGGAGGAGGAGGTCCGCGTCGGCTTCGAGATACTGAAGGCGCTGGGCATCCGGAACCGCGGCGTCCGCGTGGTCAGCTGCCCGTCCTGCGCGCGCCAAGGCTTCGACGTGATCCGCACCGTGCAGACGCTGGAGGAACGCCTCCAGCACATCCGCACGCCCTTGTCGCTGTCGGTGCTGGGGTGCGTCGTGAACGGCCCGGGCGAGGCTCGCGAGACCGACATCGGCGTCACCGGCGGCGGGGCCGGCAAGCACATGGTCTATCTGTCGGGCGTCACCGACCACCATGTCCAGGACGAGGGCATGGTCGACCACATCGTCGCGCTGGTCGAGGCGAAGGCGCGGGAGATCGAAGCCGAGGACGCGGCGCGGGCGATGGCGGCGGAGTAGTGGGGTTCCGCATCTCCTGGCTTGCCGTCGAGGGACTCGAGAAGCCGGAGATGCTGGATCAGCTCGGGCTATGCGACACCGGCAAGCCTGACCCGCATAACGAGGCACCGTTTTCCGCGGCGGCCCTGCCCACGGGCTGGTCGGTGCTGTGGGCCAATAATGAAGGCTATGTCACGGCCGAGCGCGCAGCCAGGCTGTCGGCGAGGGCGCAAGTGCTGGCGGTGACGGTCGACGAAACGTGTATGCATTGCCACGTCCGGTCGTTCGAGAACGGCTCGGAGCGTTGGCGCCTATGGCACGAGGGCGATGAGGTCATCGATCATCTAGGCAGGATCGGTGAACCGCCTCCCGAAGCGGCGATCATCGAGGCTGAGCAGCGCGTCCTGCAGGAAGCCGAAGGACCCGGCGCCGAGGTCGATTTCCTGTTCGACATTCCGACCAGGCTCGCCGAGCGGCTCTGCGGCTTCAAGCATGACGCGATGGTCGAAGGCTGGCAGGACCGTTTCACGGCGGCTGAGCCGCTCGGGACGGCCCGCGTCGGGCTGTTGGGACGACTTTTCGGAAGGTGAGCATGGCCTGTTCGGCTGAAGAAGCTGCGTTCGCTGAACCCGCCGGCTTATCGCTTGATCGGCTCAGGACACTCGACCAAGCGGCCACGCCCGGGCCTTGGTACGTGCGGTCGATGGACGACGACCTGTGCATGGGCGCGACGGCGATCGCTACGGAGCCGAACACGTCCGGCGACAACGATCAGCTATGCGATTATCGGGTGCATGGCGTGATCGCGGCGACGCTGATCCAATATCCTGAATACGTCATTCCTCGTGATGGACGGGATCGGGAGAACGCCGAACTCATCGTCGCGATGCGCAATGCTTCGCCTGAGCTGCTGCGCCTGGCGAGGATCGGAGCCGAAGCGGAGCGGGCAGTTAACCATCCCGCTTAGCGCGGCCGTAGCCCCTGCGCAGCTACGTCGGCGACCATGAGGCTTGCGCTGTTCACGATGGTGGTCATCGGCGTCGGGATCGGCGTGGCGATGCCCGCTCCCAAGCCCGACGTCGCGCCGACGGCGGCTACGGCCGTCGCTGCGTCCGAACAGGCCGCGGCGACGGCCGTCGACACCGTGCTCGAGCGCAGTCCGGGCGGGCATTTCTACGCCGTCGCGCAGGTGAACGGCGAGCCGATCCGCTTCATCGTCGACACGGGCGCCAGCACGATCGCCTTCTCGTTGGAGGACGCCCGCCGGGCGAGGATCCCGTTCGACCCGTCGCGCTTCGAGGCGGTCGGTAAAGGCGCTTCGGGGGTGGTGCGCGGCGAGGAGATCACGGTCGACCGGATCGCGCTCGACGGCAAGGAGGCGACGGGTCTGCGCGGCCTCGTCATGGAGGGGAGCGAGATGTCGCTGCTCGGCCAGAACTATCTCCGGCGGATGAACAGCGTCGAGATCCGCGGGGATACGATGACGCTGCGCTGAGCCGCCGGCCTTGCCCGGAGCGGGGCGGTGGCGCACACCCCGTGGCAGGGGAGCTTTCCGACATGCGGGGATCAATGACGGCGGCGCTGTGCCTTGCGGCCTGGGCCGTGCCGGCGCGGTCGCAGGCGCCGGAGCGCGGCTACTGCCCGGCGCGTCCCGGCCTGGGCACGCCCGCCTGCACGATCGCGCCGGGCCGGGTGTCGGTGGAGATCGGGATCGCGACCTGGGAGCGGACCGACGGCGCGGGCGCGCGGACCGACGCGATCGTCGCCGGCGACACGCTGTTGCGGGTCGGCCTGACAGACTCGGTGGAAGCGCTGATCGGCTGGACCCCGTTCGGCCGCGTCCGCTTCCGCAACGCGGCGGGCGTGGTCGACACCGCCACCCGGTCGGGCGACGTCCTGATCGGGGCGAAGGCCAATCTGCGCAACCCCGACGGTGGCGGCTTCTCGGTCGCGGTCCAGCCTTTCGCGACGCTGCCCGTCGGACGCGCGCCGGTCGGCGCCGGCGACTGGAGCGCCGGGGTGGTGGCGCCGATGAGCTATGACCTCGACGACACGCTCAACCTGCAGTTCTCGCCGCAGGTCGACGCCGCGGCGGACGGCGACGGGCGCGGGCGGCACCTCGCCTACAGCGGCACGCTCGGGCTCGGCGTGCTGGTGGCGGAGGGCGTGGGCGTCACCTTCGAGGTCCAGGCGGCGCGCGACCGGGCTCCCGACGGGGCGAGCGCGCCGCTCCTCGGCGCGGTGTCGGCGGGCTGGGCGCCCGCGGCCGACCAGCAGATCGACGTCGGCGCGACGCTGGGCCTCAACCGCGACGCCCCCGACCTCCAGCTCTATTTCGGCTTCTCGCAACGGCTGTAAAGGGCGGCGCGACAGGTGACCCCCGGGCGGACGGGCGCTAAGGCGCGGGACGTGACCCGCGTCCCCGCCCCGCTCGCCTTCGCCGTCGCCTGCGTGGCGGTCGGCACCTATGCGGCGATGGACGTGTTCATGAAGTCGCTGTCGATGCAGTCGGGGGCGGTCAGCGCCGTCCTGTGGCGGTCCTGGGCGGGCGTCGCGCTGTCGGGTGCGATCTTCCTCGGGCGGCGTGGGCGGTGGCCGGGACGCGAGGCGCTGCGGCTCCATCTGCTGCGCGGGAGCACGGCCGGAGCCTCCGTGCTGTTCTTCTTCTGGGGTCTGGCGCGCATCCCGATGGCGAAGGGCGTGGCGCTGACCTTCCTCGCGCCGCTGATCGCCCTGTTCCTCGCGGCCGCCATGCTGGGCGAGCGGCTGCGGCGCGCGGCGGTCTGGGGATCGCTGATCGCGGGCGCCGGCGTGCTGGTGATCGCCTGGGGCGAAGTCGAGGCGCAGGCGTCGACCGACAGCGTGCTCGGCGCATGCGCGGTGTTCGTGGCGTCGATCTTCTACGCCGTCAGCCTCGTCTATCTCCGCCAGCAGGCGCAGGCCGCCGACCCGATCGAGGTCACGTTGTTCACGGGACTGGTGATGGGGACGATGCTGCTGCCCGCGGCGCCCGTGCTGTCCGGGCTTCCCGCGGCGTCGCAATGGCCGCTGGTCGCGGCGGCGGCGGCGCTGGGGACGGTGTCGTCGATCATGTTCGCCGGGGCCTACAGCCATGCCGAGGCGCAGGTGCTGGCCCCGGTCGAGTACACCGCCTTCGCCTGGGCGGCCTTGTTCGGCTGGTTGGCGTTCGACGAGCTGGTGACCGCCTTCACGGTGGCGGGGACGGCGCTGATCGTGGTCGGCTGCCTGCAGGCGGTGCGCAAGCCCGCCGGACCCGCGCCGCAGCTGGAGGCGGGGGCGTGACGCCGGTCAGGGCGGCGCGGCCGGGCGACGAGGCGCTGGTGCTGCGCTTCGTGCGCGAGCTGGCGGCGTTCGAGCGCGAGCCGGACGCGGTCGAGGCGGTCGAGGCCGACATCGCCGCCGCGCTGTTCGGCCCGGAGCCGGCCGCCGAGGCGGTGATCGCGGAAAGCGAGGGCGAACCGGTCGGCTTCGCGCTGTTCTTCCACAACTTCTCGACCTGGACGGGCAAGCGCGGGCTGTACCTGGAGGATTTGTACGTCACCCCCGCCGCGCGCGGGCGCGGCGTGGGGCGCGCCTTGCTCGCGCATCTGGCGCGGATCGCGCTCGACCGGGGCTGCGCGCGCTTCGAATGGTCGGTGCTCGACTGGAACGCCGACGCCATCGCCTTCTACCGGGCGCTGGGCGCAGTCGGGATGGACGAGTGGACGGTGCAGCGCCTGTCGGGCGACGCGCTCCGGCGGCTGGCGGAGGGTCGATGGCGTACGATCGCGGGCTGATCGACTGGGTGGCCGAGGCGATGGAGCCGGTCGGCGCCATCACGCACCGGCCGATGATGGGCGGGGCGACGCTCTACTGCGACGGCGTGGTGTTCGCGATCGTCGCCGACGACGCGCTGTGGTTCAAGGCGGACAAGGTCTCGGACGCCGAATGGGACGCGGCCGAGCGCCCGCGCTTCACCTACACGATGGGCGAGGGGCGGACGGGCAGCATGAACTACCGCCGCGCGGCCGACGACGTGTACGACGACGCCGACGAGCTGCGACGCTGGGCGGGGCTGGCGCTGGAGGCGGGGCGACGGGGGCCGACGAAGCGGAAACAGTAAGCGCCGCGACCGTTCGTTCCCGCCCGCGCCGTCAGTCGCGGCGAAGCCGCGCCCTATGGGGACCCCAGCAAAGTACTACTTTGCTGGGAGCTCCTGGCGCGGTCCGACGCGCTGGCCGAGCTTGGGCGAGTCCTGCTCCGGCTTCGCCGGCACAGGCCGCCCGGCGCTTACGCCTTCTCCATCCCCGGCGCTTCCACGCCCTTCGCCTTCTCGGCGTTATACCGCTCGATCGCTTCCATGGTGATGCGCCGGGCTTCGGACGCGTCGCCCCAGTGGCCGACGCGCACCCACTTCTTCTTCTCAAGATCCTTGTAGTGGGTGAAGAAGTGCTCGATCTGCTCGAACACGATCTCCGGCATGTCGCCGCGCTCGTTGACGTTCGAGTAATAGGGGAAGGTCGAGTCGACGGGCACGCAGACGAGCTTCTCGTCGCCGCCCGCCTCGTCCTCCAGGTTCAGCACCGCGATCGGGCGCGCGCGCACGACGCAGCCCGGGATGAAGGGCGAGCGCGCGATCACCAGCGCATCGAGCGGATCGCCGTCGGGCGACAGCGTGTGCGGCACGAAGCCGTAATTGGCCGGGTAGCGCATCGGCGTGTGGAGGATGCGGTCGACGAAGAGCGCGCCCGACGCCTTGTCGAACTCGTACTTCACCGGCTCGCCGCCGGTCGGCACCTCGATGATGACGTTCAGGTCGTCGGGCGGGCCCTTGCCCACCGGGATCAGGTCGATACGCACTATGTCTTCCCTGTTGGACCGCTCAGCGCGGCGCGAGGAGGCGGTCGAGTCCCGCCTCTCCGGTCCCGACCTTCTGGAGGCGCGGATAGCGCGGGCCGTCGCGATAGTCGACCACCGCCTCGCGCACCTGGTCCTGGGCCCGGACGAAGAGCCGTACCGGCTGGCGCGCCGCGACCGCGGCCTTGATCCGCTCAGGCGTGTAGGGCTGGCCGTTGACCGCCAGCACCGTCGTGCCGACGTCGAGCCCCGCCTTGAACGCCGGGCTGTTCCAGACGGAACCGGTGACCTCGCCGTCCGACGCCAGCGTCAGGCCCAGCGAATAGCCGAGGTCCGCGACCTTGCGCGCCTTTTCCGACTTCGTGAAGTAGCCCGTCGGCTCGGGCGTATAGACGAGGCGGTAGCCGTTCCGCTCGAAGCCCGACACGGGCGCCGGCCGGCCCGTCTCGGTGATCCGGGTGCGCAGGAAGCCCGCCCAGTCATATGGCTGGATCGCGTTGAGCGTGCTCGCCACGTCCTCGAAGGTGTAGGTCACCTCGCCCCAGTCGCCGTCGCGGATGCCGAAAAAGGCGCGGGCGAAGTCGTCCATCGATCTGCGCCCGCCCGACAGCTGACGGAGCATCGCGTCCGTCTCCATCCAGATCAGCAGGCCTTCGTTGTAATAGTCCTCCGAGCGCTGCCAGCTCCCCCAACCTTTGGGCCGGCGCGCCGAGATGACGGGGTCGTTGGTCGTGTCCACCATCGGCCGCCACTCGCGCCCGACCGTGTTCTGGAGGTTGGCGGCGATCAGCGCATAGGCGTCGAGCGTGTCCTGCTTGCCCACGATGCCGGAGCGCGCCTGGAGCACGTAGCCCCAGAACTGCGTCTGCCCCTCGTAGACCCAGAGCAGCGAGTTCCGGACGGGGGTGCGGTAGTCGGGCGTCCACAGGTCCGCGCCGCGGCGGAACTTGCCGATCCAGCTATGGACGAACTCGTGCGGGAGCAGGTTGCGCCGCGTGACCGAGTTCTCCCAATCGGTGAAGTATCCGGGATTGACCCCGTTCTCCGACGACCGGTGGTGCTCCAGCCCGATCGAGCCCAGCTGGTCGGTGATCGACACCAGGAACTCGTACCGGTCGTAATGCTGCGCGCCGAACAGCTTGACCGACTGGTCGACGAGCCGCTGGTGCGAGGCGATCTGATCGGGCGTGGCGTTGAGCTCGCCCGGCGCGTCGGCGAAGGCGTTCAGGTCCACGCGCGGGCTGAGCGCCCACTCCTTGTAGTGGCGGCCCGCCAGGATCGGCGAGTCGACGAGTATCTCGTAGTTGGTCTGGTCGTAGCTGTAGGTCGATCCGGTCTTGCGCGCCGGCACCGCCGACACCGCGGTCCAGCCCTCGGGGTAGCGCACGGTCATCTTCACGGGGATGCGGCGGACGTAATAGCCCGCCGGATAGAGGCTGACGCGCTCGGGCTGGAGCGAGATCATGTTGGGCGTGACGACGATCCGCCCCTGGTCCGGCTTGGTCGCCGAGACGAACTGGAACTCGACGTCGAGTTGCCGCGCATCGCCGGGCGCGTCGACGTGGAAGGCGTAGACGTCCACCGGATCGCGCGTCCAGGGCAGCACTCGCCCGTTCGCGCGGATCACGAGGCCCGCCACCTTCTCGATCTCGCCGCGCGGCGCGTGGTTGCCCGGCAGGAACTTGGGGTAGAGCAATGTCATCGGCCCCGCCTGCGGCACGGGGACCGTCTGCTTCACGCGGAAGATCCCGCGCACCGTGTCCGTCGCGTCCACGTCCAGCGTCATGACGCCGGGAAAGGCCACGTCTCGCGCTTCCGGCGTCGGGTCGACATAGGGCACCGGCTGCGGCGCGGTGTTGCCGGCGGGGACCTGCGCGGCGAGCGGAGCGGCGGAAAGGCAGAGCAGGGCGGCGAGCGTGCGGATCAAGGGCGGGCCTCTCGGATTATCGTTATGCCCGGCGCTTATGCCGCACCGCCCGCCGCCGTCCAGCGTTGTTGCGATGCGCCAAGCCGCTGCCTATTGACCCGCGCTTCATGGCCCGCATCCAGACACCCGCCCGCGTCCGCGGCACCCAGGACATGTTCGGCGACGAGCAGCGCCGCTTCGCCCATGTGCTCGAGACCTTCGAGCGCGTGCGGCGGCTCTACTGCTTCTCCCGCGTCGAGGTGCCGGTGATCGAGGACACGCAGGTCTTCGCCCGATCGATCGGCGAGACGACGGACGTGGTGTCGAAGGAGATGTACAGCTTTCCCGACCGCGGCGGCGACCTGATCACGCTCCGGCCCGAGTTCACCGCGGGCATCGCGCGCGCGTTCCTGACCAACGGCTGGCAGCAATACGCGCCGATGAAGCTCGCCACATCCGGCCCGGTCTTCCGCTACGAGCGGCCGCAAAAGGGCCGCTACCGTCAGTTCCACCAGATCGACGCGGAGGTGATCGGCGCGGCCGAGCCCGCCGCCGACGTCGAGCTGCTGGTGATGGCCGACCAGCTTCTTCACGAGCTGGGGATCGCCGACGGCGTGACGCTGCAGCTCAACACGCTGGGCGACGCGGAGACGCGCGACGCCTGGCGCGCGGCGCTGGTCGCGCATTTCGAGGCGCATCGCGACCGGTTGTCGGAGGACTCGCTCAAGCGGCTGGACGCGAACCCGCTGCGCATCCTCGACTCCAAGGACGCGAACGACCGCGAGGTGGCGGCGAGCGCGCCCGACATCGACGCGTTCCTGACGGGGCAAGCGCGCGCCTTCTTCGACGCGGTCACCGCCGGGCTCGACGCGGCGGGGGTGCAGTGGACGCGCAACCCGTGGCTGGTGCGCGGGCTCGACTATTACCGCCACACCGCGTTCGAGTTCGTCACCGATCGCCTGGGCGCACAGGGCACGGTGCTCGCGGGCGGGCGCTATGACGGGTTGATCGAGAGCCTTGGCGGGCCGCCCACGCCCGGCGTCGGCTGGGCCGCGGGGGTGGAGCGGCTGGCGATGATGGTGGCAGGGGCGAGCGATCACGTTCGAGTCGAGGTCATCCCGGACACGCCCGATCTCGATCCAGAAGCGCAAGCCGCGGCATCGAAGCTGCGCTCCGTCGGGATCGCCGCGAATGTCGCGTACCGTGGATCGGCCAAGGATCGGGCGACCCGGGCTCGCAGAAAGCCTAATACATTCTTGGTCTATGTTCGCGCAGGCGGGCAGTTCAACCTCAACGTCGGCTCCGTGCAGGTGAGCGATCTTTCAGTGCCGAACCTGATAATTGATACTCTCGGCAGGGATGGTTTCCCCATCGGCTTCGTCGGCGGAGTCGGGGAGACGGAGCATTGATCCATCCTCGTCACCCCAGCGAAAGCTGGGGTCGCCCTGAGGGCGCGCGAGCCGGTCCGAACCGCGCGATCCCAGCTTTCGCTGGGATGACGGAAGTGTGCTCATGGTAGCGATCTCCCCCGAACGCATCGCGCAGATCGAGGCGCGGCGGGACGAGCTGTCGGCGCTGATGGCGACCGGCGACCTGCCGGGCGACCGCTTCGTCGCCGTGTCGAAGGAGTATGCCGAGCTCGAACCCGTCGCGGCCGCCGCGGGCGAGGTACGCCGGTTGCGCGCCGAGGCCGAGAGCTTGCGCTT
>DASVSW010000309.1:0-7246 GCA_036387895.1 Sphingomonas sp. | reverse complement strand
CGCGGCGTTCAAAGACGCAGAAATCGAATACGTCGCGCTCGCCGGCTTCATGCGCATCCTGCCCGCCTGGTTCGTCGAGGCGTGGGCGGGCCGCATCCTCAACATCCACCCCTCGCTGCTGCCCAAGTACAAGGGGCTCGGCACGCACGCCGCCGCGATCGAAGCGGGCGACGCTAATGCCGGCTGCTCCGTCCACATCGTGACGCCCGAGCTCGACGACGGCCCCGTCCTCGCCCAGGCGCGGGTCGCGATCATGCCCGGCGACACCCCCGCGACGCTCGAGGAGCGCGTCCGCATCGCCGAGCACCAGCTCTTCTCCCGGACGCTGGCCGACTTCGTCGCGCGCGGGCAGGATCCGCGCTGGCTGACCGATCGCGTGGCGGCGCTCGCGGCGGAGCTCCCCATGGTGGAGCGCACCACGTCGCACGGATCGGACGGTTGGCGGGTCGGCGTCGGGAGCGCCGCCAAGTTCTTCGCCTACGTCTCCGTGCGCCATCACGGCGAGGACGCGATCGCGCTGCTGGTCAAGGCGAGCGGCCCGGATGAGATGGCGGCGCTGATCGACCAGGAGCCTGACCTCTACTACCGTCCCGCCTATTACGGCGCGTCCGGCTGGATCGCGCTCCGGCTCGACACCGGCCGGACCGATTGGGACCATGTGGCGGACTGGCTCCGGCGCAGCTGGGCGCAGGTCGCGCCCAAGCGCATCCGGGAGGCGCTGGGCGGATGAGCGAGGAGACCAAGCGCAAGCGCCGCTGGCTCAACCTCGCCGAGTTCGTCGCGGTCGCCGGGCTCGTCATCGCGACGCTGGGCTTGTGGAACAGCTACACCGAGCGCCGCGCCGCCGCCCTGGAGAAGAATGCCGCCGCCGCGGCCGCCGAGAAGGCGAGCACCCGCTTCGAGCTCCGCGGCGAAGTGGCGAAAGGCAATGCGCGGATCATGCTGCTCCGCGACGAGCGCCACGCGCTGGGCGACGTCCGGTTGGCGTTCCCGACGGCGCTCAAGATCGCGCCGCGCCAGGCGCTCGCGCATGTGATCGAGAGGGGCTGGTTCGACGATGCGCTGCTCGCCGCGACGGACGGCGGCCCCGACGCGCGTGTCGGCCGTCTGCCCGTGCTCGTCCGCTACGACTATGTCGTCGACGATCGAAAGGCGGCGCGCACCGCCGTATACGACATCGTCTGGCGCACCCGCGGCCGCTGGTTCCAGGGCCGCGAGCTCGCGATCACCGACTTCCGCCTGCGCGAGCCCGGCGGCTCGCAGGCGCGGATCGACGCGCTCTGGGCGCGGGAGCTGCGGCCCTAGCTTAAGGCGCCACGCCGCGGCCAAGCCGCGTCGTCGAACGAAGCTGCTCTTCGCCGGCCGGGCTTGGACGAGTCCTGCCGCAATATGCGGCAGGCCGCCCTGCGCCTCAGCCGACGATCTCTTCCGGCTTGAAGAAGTACGCGATCTCGGTCGCGGCGTTCTCGTCCGAGTCCGAGCCGTGGACCGAGTTCGCCTCGATCGACTCCGCCAGCTCCTTGCGGATCGTGCCCGCGTCCGCGTTGGCGGGGTTGGTCGCGCCCATGACGTCGCGGTTGCGCTGCACGGCGTTCTCGCCCTCCAGCACCTGCACGACCACCGGGCCGGAGATCATGAACTCGACCAGGTCGTTGAAGAAGGGCCGCTCGCGATGCACGCCGTAGAAGCCCTCGGCCTGCTCGCGAGTCATCAGGATGCGCTTGGACGCCACGACGCGCAGCCCCGCCTCCTCCAGCATCTTGGTGACGGCGCCCGTCAGGTTGCGGCGGGTGGCGTCGGGCTTGATGATCGAAAAGGTACGGTTCGCGGCCATGATGGTCACGGGCTCCTGTGCTGCGTTGCGATGGATTGACGCGCGCGGCCCTAGTCGGCGCGTGCGCGGGGCGCAACCGTCAGGCCGCCTTCTCCCAGCCGCCGCCCGCCTTCTGCTTCCAGTAGTTGCGCGTGCAATCCTCGCGAGACGCGAGGCCCTTCCACGCGGCGCGGGCCGCGGCGACATGCTCCTCGTCGAAGAACAGGAAGGCGCGGTCGAACGCCAGCGCCTCGTCGCGCCAGCGCCCGTCCGCAAGCGCCACATGACGCGCGCCGTTCCCGGCCACCGGCTCGCCCGCGATCAGCACCGGCTGCGCCTCGTCGTTCCCAGCCCCGGCCACGGCGTGAGGCAGGAAGGAGTCGCGGGCGTACTCCCACAGCGCGCGGTCGAGCCGCTCGCGCCGCCCCTCGTCCGCGTCGACGATCAGCAGCCGCCCGCCGCCCGCCAGGACGCGCTCCGCGATGACGAGCAGCACGCGATCCAGCGGCGCGGCGGTGAGGTGGTAGAAGTCGACTTGCAGGTCAGCTCTCGAAGTGATCGGCGACGAACCGGTCCAGCAGCTTCACGCCGTACGCGGTGGCGCCCTTGTCGTGCGTAGAGCCCGGCTTGTCGGACCAGACCATGCCGGCCACGTCCAGATGCGCCCATTTCACGCCGTCGTCGACGAAGCGCTGGATGAACTGCGCCGCGGTGATCGATCCTGCGCCCTTGCCGCCGATGTTCTTCATGTCGGCGATCGGGCTGTCGATCATCTTGTCGTAAGCGGGCGACAGCGGGAAGCGCCACAGCTTGTCGCCCGTCGCCAGGCCCGCGGCGATCAGCCGGTCGGCCAGCGCGTCGTCGTTCGAGAAAAGCCCGCCATGCTCGTTGCCCAGCGCCACGATCATCGCGCCGGTCAGCGTCGCGAGGTCGATGATCGTCTTCGCCCGATGGGTCCGCTGGACCCAGGTGATCACGTCGGCCAGCACCAGCCGTCCCTCGGCGTCGGTGTTGAGCACCTCGACCGTCTGCCCCGACATAGACGTGACCACGTCGCTCGGCCGCTGCGCGTTGCCGTCCGGCATGTTCTCGACGAGGCCGCAGACGCCGATAACGTTGGCGCGCGCTTTACGGACGGCCAGCGCCTTCATGGCGCCGGCGACGGCGCCCGCGCCGCCCATATCCCACTTCATGTCCTCCATGCCGGCGGACGGCTTGATCGAGATGCCGCCGGTGTCGAACGTCACGCCCTTTCCGACCAGCGCCAGCGGGGCGGAGTCGTCACCCGCCCCGTTCCAGCGCATCGCCAGGATCCGCGGCTCGCGCGCCGAACCCTGCGCGACGCCGAGCAGCGCGCCCATGCCGTGCTCGCGCATCTCGGCGGGGCCGAGCACCTCGATCTCGAGCCCCAGCCCTTCCGTCTCCGCGCGGACGCGGTCGACGAACGTTTCCGGATAGAGGAGGTTCGGCGGCTCGGTGACGAGCAGCTTGGTGAGCGCGGTGCCTTCGGCCACCGCCGCCAGCTTCGCCCAAGCGTCCTCGACGCCCTCCGGCGCGCCCGCGATCACGATCGTCGCCAACGTCGGCTTGGCCGTCTCGGGCAGCTTGGTGCGGTAGGCGTGGTGCTGCCAGCCGCGCTGCGCGGCCGCGGCGGCGAAGCGGGCCACCGCCTTGGCCGCCGGCGGGGCGGCGAGCGCCGACAGGTCGACCGCCACCTCGGTGACGCCCGACGCCAGGAAGCGCGCCGTCAGCGCGCCGCCCGCCTTCTCCCAATCCTCCTCGCCGCCGGCCCCGACGCCGAGCAGGACGACGTGGCGCAGCTCCTGCTCGCCCGCGAACAACTCCAGCGTCGATCCCGCGTCGCCCGTGAACCGGTTCGCCATCGCCGCGCCCCGGGCGACCCCGCCCAGGCCGGACAACGATCCCAATCGGAGACGGTCGAGGCCGTCCTTCTCGACGGGGAGCGCGATCGTCCGCGCGTCGGGGGCGTCAGGTCGGAACTGGATGTCGATGGTCACGTGCGGGATGGCCTCGGCTGCGGTGATCGGGTCCACCCTCTAGGCGGAACCCCCGTCCCAAGCAAAGCACCCGATTGCGGACCGGTTCCCCCGATGCGATAGGGCGCGTGCGCGGACGATCAGGGCGGACGCGTTGGGAACAAAGGGATCAGTCGCCTGACCGTGTCGCGTCCGCTATCGTCGGCAGGCTTCGTCCTGGCCGCGCTGCTCTGCGCGGCGCCGGTCGCGGCGCAGGACCTGCAGGACCGTCCCGCCGATCCGCCGACGGTCGCGGAGATCGCGCCGCCCCCCTCCGACGACCAGATCACCTTCAGCACCGACCGCCTCGAATACGATACGGAAGGCGAGATCGTCACCGCGATCGGCGAAGTCCGCATGGCGCGCGCCGGCGAGCGGCTGCGCGCTGATCGCGTCACCTGGAACCGCAGGACGGGACAGGTCGTCGCGAACGGGAACGTCGCGATCACCAACCCGCAGGGCGACGTCGCCTATGGCGACTCGATCGAGCTGACCGACTCGCTTCGCGACGGCGTCGTCGAGAACATTCTGGTCGTGCTGGACGAAGGCGGACGCCTGGCTGCCGTCCGCGGGACGCGCGACGCGAACGGCGTCGTCTCCGTCGAGCAGGCGGCGTATACGCCTTGTTCGGTCGTGACGCCGGAGAACTGCTCCAAGGAGCCGAGCTGGAAGGTCACGGCCGTCCGCATCGTGTACCGCCCGGACCGAAGCCGCGTCTATTTCAACCGACCGCGTTTCCATCTGTTCGGCCTGCCGGTCATCCCGCTGCCCAGCTTCTCCACGGCGATCGGCGGCGACAGCGACAACGGCTTCCTCAGCCCCGACATCGGCTACAGCCGCGCGAACGGCGCGGAGGTCACCGTGCCATACTACTTCCGGCTGGGTCCCAATCGCGGCCTCACCGTCGCGCCCACCGTCTTCTCCAGCGTCCTACCGATGCTCCGCGCCGACTACCGCCAGTTGGGCGAGCTCGGGGCGTTCCGCCTGACGGGCTACGTCACCGCCAGCCGGCGCAGCGACGACCTGACGGTGCAGCGTCCGAGCGACACCGACATGGCGTTGCGCGGCTATCTCGACGGGGTAGCGCGTTACCAGCTGTCGCCCGAATGGTCCGCCAGCGGCTCGCTGCGGATCACGACCGACCGCACCTTCCTCCGCCGCTACGACATCTCGCGCGACGACCGGTTGCGGAACACGGCGCAGGTCGAGCGCGTCGACCCGAACAGCCATCTCCGCGTCGTCGGCTGGGCGGTGCAGACATTGCGCGTCAACGACCGCCAGGGGCTCCAGCCGATCGCGCTGCCGGAGATCGATTATCGTCGCCGCTTCACCGACCCGCTGCTCGGCGGCCGCGCGGAGCTACAGCTCAATTCGCTCGCGCTGACCCGTACCGACGGCCAGGATACGCAGCGCGCCTTCGCCAGCCTGCGCTGGGACCTGCGCCGGCTGACCACGCTGGGGCAGGAGGTGACGTTCACCGCATACGCCCGCGCGGACGCGTACAACACCAACGACACGCTGATGACCGCCGTCGAGAGCTATCGCGGCGACGAAGGCTTCAACGGGCGCGCGATCGGCGCGCTGGCGATGGACGTGCGCTGGCCCTTCGTCGGCCCGCTGTTCGGCGGCACGCAACGGTTGATACCGCGGGTCCAGCTCGTGGTGTCGCCGCGCATCGCCAATCTGTCGCTGCCGAACGAGGACTCGCGCGCGGTCGACCTCGAAGACTCCAATCTCTTCGCGCTGAACCGCTTCCCCGGCTACGACCGATTCGAGGACTCGAGCCGGGTCACTTACGGCGTGCAGTGGATGGCGAGCCTGCCCGGCGTGTCGATCGATGCAGTGGTCGGCCAGAGTTACCGTCTCAATCGCCGCCCCGGCATCTTCTTCGAGGGCACGGGTTTGAGCGACCGCTTCTCCGATTATGTCGGCCGGACGGAGGTCCGCTTCCGTGACTTCGTCTCGCTCACCCATCGGTTCCGCCTCGACAAGGACGGCTTCGCGGTGCGCCGGAACGAGGTCGACGCGACGATCGGGTCGCGGAACACCTACGCGCTGCTCGGCTATCTGCGGCTCAACCGCGACATCCAGCCGGCATTCGAGGACCTGCAGGACCGCGAGGAGGTCCGCGCCGCGGGTCGCGTGCAGGTGGCGCGCTTCTGGTCCGTCTTCGGCTCGACGGTGATCGACCTGACCGACCGCGGCGAGGACGTGCTGTCGGTGGCCGACGGGTTCGATCCGATCCGGCACCGGGTCGGTGTCGAGTACGAGGACGACTGCCTGCGCTTCGGCTTCACCTGGCGGCGCTTCTATCAGGCGACCGGCGACGCGCGCGCGGGCAACAGCTTCCTGTTGTCGCTGGCGTTGACGAACCTGGGTCGCTAAGCGACCGTTCAGCGAGGATGGGCCATCCGTCAGGCGTCCGGGGGCGTCTCGACGGCGAGCAAGGCCCTGTTTGGGTTGGGAAAGACGTGAAGCAAATGGCGACGAAAACGCGCGCGCTCCGCGCGATCGGCATGGCGTTGGCGGCGACGCTGGGCGGCGCGGCCCTGGCGCAGACGGTGGCGGACCAGACGGTGCCCGACACGGGCGGGCTGAACATCCCCACGAACCTTCAGATCTTCGGCAAGGTCGACCCGAACGTCCGCAAGGCGACGGCGATCGTCAACGAGACCGTGATCACCGGCACCGACGTCGACCAGCGGATCGCGCTGATCGAGGCGGCGAACAACACCAAGATCGCGGGCGAGGATCGCGACCGGCTGAAGCTCCAGGTGCTGCGCCAGCTCATCGACGAGACGCTGCAGATCCAGGAGGCCAAGGCCGCCGAGATCACCATCACGCAAGCGGAGCTCGACCAGAGCTTCACCCGCATCGCCGCCAACTTCAAGCAGCAGCCCGCGCAGTTCCGCGAGTTCCTGCGCCAAGCCGGCTCGTCCGAACGCTCGATGCGCCGGCAGATCGAGGGCGAGCTCGCTTGGCAGCGCTATCTGCGGCGCCGGGTCGAGCCGTTCGTCGCCGTCGGCGACCTCGAGGTGAAGTCGATCCTCGATCGGCTCGAGCAGTCGAAGGGCACGACCGAGTACAACGTGCGCGAGATCTACCTCTCCGCGCCGGGTGGCCGGGAGGCGGAGGTCGCGGCGAACGCGCGTCGGGTCATCGAAGAGCTGCGCAAGGGCCAGCAGCCGTTCGACTACTTCGCGCGCAACTTCTCGGAGGCGACGACGCGTTCCACGGGTGGCGATCTGGGCTGGGTGCGCGGCGAGACGCTGCCCTCGGAGCTCGCGCAGGCGGTGGCCGAGATGCAGCCTGGTCAAGTCGCGGGTCCGATCGAGGTGCCGGGCGGCTTCTCTATCCTGTTCCTGGCCGACAAGCGGCAGGTGCTGACCGCCGATCC